>JAWXAU010000156.1 GCA_034439655.1 Bacteroidota bacterium
GAAACTCAATATATAATAGTCCAAAAAAAGGGGGACTAATCCCTCCGCATCCCGATAATTATCGGGATTAAGCGGGGCTTTCGGGATGTAGTTCGGCATCACCATTCTACAAACCAAATCTGCCACAGGCGGAGAACTATTTTAGTTTAAGAATTGGTATTATTTCTGCAAAGCACAACCTATGACTTTCCAATTATTAAAAAGTATCCACCCGTATTTGTTTACACCCTTATAGTTTTGTTTAATGCACAGATAATTATTGGAGGGAATAGTATCCCAGGCAGAGCCGTAACTGTAATCAGATCTCCTGTAATACGTATACGAAGGTCGTGGATTGTAATAAGAAGCATAGAAGCTTGAAAGGTGAGATAAATCAACTGAACTTGCCCAATTTTTAATTGTATCTATTACGAATTCTTTAGGCTTAGGCTCACCTAAATTTTTATTTTCATATTTGTTAGACAGAATTGATTCGGAATAAAAGTACTTTATTATAATAGAAGTATCATCTGGTTGTAATCTTGAAGGAGAAAAGGATGTGTCATTTTGAGTAACATTATATAAAGTAGTTGGTCTGCATTCAATCAAAAAATTAACATTTGTCGATTTAGCGTAGTGATAGGTACCCTAATGAATGCGATGTGGTATACGATATCAAAATATCTCCAATACCATCTTTACCTATATCAATTTGTAAAAATCCATTACTGTTCCCAAAACTATTATAATAAGATGGTATATATGTGTTCAAATCCGAAAAATACGCACTATCTGTTTCGCCAGTTTTAAATGACGTTTCTGCTCTTGTGTAAACAGGATCCTTACGACAACTAAATACTATTAAAATAGTACAAACTATATAAGGTAGAAATGTTTTTTTCATAACAGTATCATATTATATATATACTATTCACTCTCTTTGCTTAATAACCAAATTTTGCTTTCTCCTTTTTCATCCCATTCTACTTTTACTTTATCATCGGCACGGGAGTCTACTTCATATCCAACGTAATCAGGTTGTATGGGGAGTTGGCGGCTGTAGCGGCGGTCTATCAATACCATTAATTCTACTTTTGCAGGTCGGCCAAAATCGTTTAAGGCATCCAAGGCAGCTCTAACAGAACGACCTGTATATAATACATCATCAACCAACACTACATGCTGTGCTTCCATGCTGAAATTTATATTCATACTACTGGCTTTGTGTATCTCATTGCCACGACGAAAATCATCTCTATAAAAAGTAGTATCAAGGTCGCCATAGTATAATTTTTTGCCCGTAATTTTTTCTAAATTTTCATGCACTTTTCTGGCAAATAGTACTCCCCGTGGTTGCAAACCCACAATGGCTAAAGATCCCATGTCAGGAGGACTCTCCAACAATTGATAACATAACCTGTTGGTGATAATTTCTATTTGTTTATGTTCTAATAATAATCTCATTTTATTATTTACGATTGAATGATTTATGATTTATGATTTTCGTGACACAAAATAAATTACGAATTACAATTTTGTTCCGCTGAGTTCTAGTACGCGGTCGAATTGTGCGGGGGTGACAGGTGATACACTAAGGCGGCCGATTTTTACAAAGGTCATTTCTGATAGTATTTTATCGCCTTTGCAGGTTTCTAAAGTTATCGATTTTTTTAAAGTTTTTTGTGGGCCTAACTCTACCGCTACCCAGCGTGCATCATCAATTGTCGGGTCAGGGAAATGTTCTTTCAAAACTTTTGTGACACCAACAATATCAAGACCTTCATTGCTGTGATAAAACAGTACAAGGTCACCTTTTTTCATGGCTTGCAAATTATTTCGGGCAGCATAATTTCGTACGCCATCCCACGTTACTTTTTTTTCTTTGAGCAATTGTTCCCAAGCATAAGTGCTGGGTTCAGATTTTACGAGCCAGTAGTTCATTTTATTTTTTTAGTAGCCAGTAGCCAGTAGTCAGCAGCCAGTGGTGGTTAGTGGTCAGTAGCTGACGCCGGATAGTACTGGTTACTTTTTTCATGTTATTTTTTATGAGGCAGTAAACAGTGGTCAGTAGCTGACGCCGTCCGCCGAGGCGGAGTACTGACTACTGTTTACTGACCACTAATTTTGGTACAATAATAATGATAAATTATTTAAGTTTCTGCACTTTTACTTTTAGTAGTATTGTAAAATTTTATAGACTCACTTCTTATATAACTCCAAATTTTCCTTGCTCAGTTTATCTATTACTTGGTCACTTACTTGTTGCATCAGTTTGGGGTGTATGGTATAATAATCGAACGATTTGCGGAATACCGCAGAATCCACTTTATGCTTTTTGTAAATTACACTATAATAGTCGATGGCGAGTTGGCGTTCCGCAATTCGGTCTTGGCTGCCACTGGTGGCAACAATTCCTTCGGCCAAATAAATGTCTTCCATTACCTCGGTCATTTTATCGGGCTGCAATAAATCGCTGGGTACATGGGTTTCGCTATCGCAAGAGGCAAAAAGCAAAACGATAAATAAAATAATTTCGGGTTTCATTGGTGTGCAAATTTCGTTTAGTTTTGTTCGATTATTTCAAAATAGATGGAAGAAATTATTATTGATGCAAACATAAGCAAAGAAAAACGCTATGAAAGCCTTTGGCCACAAATATCTTCGCTCATTGATGGTGAAAAAAATTTGATTGCCAATATGGCCAATATTGCTGCGGCTTTGCACCAGACTTTTGGATGGTGGTGGATCGGATTTTATTTGGTCGATAAGGAAACGAACGATTTGGTGCTCGGTCCTTTTCAAGGCCCCATTGCTTGCACCCGCATAGCAAAAGGCAAGGGCGTTTGCGGCATCGCATGGAAACAAGCACAAACTATTATAGTACCCGATGTGGATACATTCCCAGGGCATATCGCTTGTTCGACTGCCAGTAAAAGTGAGATTGTCTTACCTTTAATTTTAGCTGGCGAAGTGCTTGCTGTACTTGATGTTGACAGCGAACATCTAAATTATTTTGACGAGACTGATAGCAAATGGCTGCAAAAGGTTGTTGATTTGCTGACAAAAAACCAGCCCTGGAAATTATGAGCAAAAAAGTTTGGTGGATTGTTATTATAGCCTCTTTAGGATATTTTGTAGATATATATGATTTGATTCTTTTTCAAGTGGTGAAGAAGGACAGCCTTAGATCGTTGGGTATTACAGCCGAAAAAGAATTATTTCAATGGGAAACTTATCTCTTCAATTTTCAAATGATAGGCATGCTCATTGGCGGTTTGCTTTGGGGGATTTTGGGTGATAGAAAAGGGCGTATTAAAGTTTTGTTCGGCTCTATTATAGTGTATTCCTTGGCCAATATTTGTAACGCATTTGTTACCAATGTAGAGTCTTATGCTTTCTTTCGTTTAATTGCAGGCATAGGATTGGCGGGCGAATTAGGGGCAGGTATCACACTGGTGGTCGAGACCATGCAAAAAGAAAAACGAGGTTATGGTACCATGATTATCGTAACCTTTGGTGCATTGGGTGCGGTAGTGGCATCGCTTGTGGGTAAGGAAGGAGACCATATTGCACATGCTTTTAATTTAAATATGCAAGGCTGGCAAGTTACTTATATAGTTGGGGGTATATTGGGTTTATTACTTTTGGCACTTCGTGCAGGAGCTTATGAATCAGGGATGTATAAAGGTTTGGAAACAGTAAATACTAAACGTGGAAATTTTGCCATGCTCTTTACCAAAAAGAATTTCCCCAAATATTTACGGTGTATTCTTATCGGACTTCCTATATGGTTTGTAGTAGGAATATTGATAGCATTTAGTGATAAGTTCGCAGCTTATGTTGGTATTACCGATGGAGCAGTAACAGTAGGCAAATCGGTGATGTATAGTTATATTGGTTTGTCGGTGGGCGATTTGTTTAGCGGACTTTTCAGCCAATGGTTTCGTAGCAGGGTGAAGGTGGTAACAGGATATATTTTATGTTTGGCATTGGCATTTATATATTATATACATATGAGTGGAGTGAGTATTGACATGTTTTATTTTATGTGTTTTGTGTTGGGTGCATCTACCGGTTTCTGGGCATTATTTGTTACCATTGCGAGTGAACAATTTGGCACGAATATTCGTAGTACCGTAAGTAATACAGTTCCCAATTTTGTGCGAGGTGCTACGGTTCCCATGACGATGGGCTTTCGTAAACTCACAGAAGAATTTGGAATTTACCCTGCAGCAATTATTATAGGAACAATAGCAATATCATTGTCATTATATGGAATTTTAAAAACACAAGAAACATTTAGTAAGGATTTGGATTATTTGGAAGAATAAATAAGTAAACAGTGGAGTGCAAGCAGTAATCGGGATGCTAATGCCGCATGGCACTGACTACTGCTCACTCAACACTGTTTGCTATCAACTGACCACAAAAATGAAAAACATTATTATAATATATATACTCCTACTCAGCGGTTGTTGTTATCATATAAAGCCACCTGCCAATGTGGGGAAATTAAAAACCGCAACGGTTGATTATATAGAAAATAAAGCCACGCAGGTTGCACCCACATTGAGTAATGTGCTCACTGAAAAATTGAAAAATAAAATCGCCAATGAAACTTCGTTAAAGATTGTAAACGAAAAAGGTGATTTGCATTTTACAGGAAAAATTACTGATTATAAAGTAACGAATGCGGCACTCACGGGAGGTAATGATCAACAAGTAGCACAAAACAGACTTACCATTACCATGCAGATGAAATGTGATAATGCAACAGATTCTAAACTCAATTTTGATCAAACATTTACACAATTTGCAGATTTTACAGCCAACCAAAGTCTATCTGCAGTAGAAGCCAAATTGATTGCAGACATTACAGATTTATTAGCCCAAGAGATATTTAATAAGGCTTTGGTGAGTTGGTAAAATCAAGTTTGATTGAATGATTTATGATTGCATAATTGTAATACGTAAATCATGCAATCATAAATCATTAAATCATCAAATATTAAGCTTCCTTCTCATAATAAATCTTATAATACTTCCTACCATCCTTTTCCACGCCTTGCTCTATCATATCTTTATTGCCATGAATATATATATGAAAATTTTTATCGAGCTTTAAGATACTTTTAAAAACACGGGCTTGCTTTTTTACGGCTTGTGGTGATATATCAAAACTATCAGGCACCTTAAGTTCGTGATTTTCACGATAGGTTTCATCAAATTTTTGAAAAGATTCTATAATACTTTTGTGTTGGAAAACTTCACTTTCAAATTCCCCTTTGTCAAACTTTTCGTGGTTTTTAAAATATTCAACCGAGCGATTTAATAAATCTATTTGGTCGGCTTTGGTTACTTCAAATTCTTCTGGAACTTGCTTGGTTACATAGCTTTTCGCAATACTCAAAAATTGATTTGTTTGGTGGAAATCATTACTTACTTGCGTTAATCCCAAAAATGTTTCTTTCCAGTATAATGCTTCTTCTCCGCGATTTTGATTGTCGATAATACTTACCACAAAACCCTGGTCTTCATTAGTATCATATATCAAACATCCTTTGTCGAATTTAGTAATATCGATTCCTTCTTTATATATAATAGAGAATTCATTTTTATGTTGGTCTACTTCAAAAAAACCACTTTTGTTTTCTGTTTTAAAAATACCAATTGCGTTGACTACTTTATTATCAATTTCACAATTTTCAAAATGGCAAACATATAGTTCGCCTGCTTTTACTTTTGGGTGAATAGAGCTTTCATATAAATGTTTGGCAATATGTTCTGAAGTGTTTTGAAACGAGGAGCCATTGGCAAAATATTCGGATACAAAATTATATACTTCATTATATTTAATATCTGAGGCATGACTAAAACAATACTTATCATATACGGCATTAAACTTGCCCAAAAAATATTCTTTCAACCGCATGGAAAGATCAATATCAATGTTCAATTCTTTTTTAGAAAGTACGAGTTCATCTCCTTGACTTTTGTTTCCTATAAAGTGAACGGATAGGTTCTTTAGTGTGGTATTGCTTAGATTCATTGTGTGGTGTAGTGAAAAATAAGGGCAAAAATAGGGGAGGGAGATTTTGTGTGGTGATAAATTTGTTTTTTGGTGAACTGGATTATATTTGTGGGGTGAAGGGGATAATTGAATAAGGCAATGAATTTGAATAAAAAAAATTTAGTATTAATTTTATTTGGAACAAGTAGTTTGTTTACTGCAATCTTGTTCATTGGGCAGGTATATCATTCTGAAGATGGAGACCGTTCATTTTTTATAAAATATAAACCAACGTTTCAGCAATATTTTTATTCTCCAAAATTTATCCATCGACTACAACCAACAAAATTAACTTTAATTGAAGATAAAGATGAACATGCTTTTCAGGAGTATATAATAGAAATAGGTGTTTTAAGTAGAAACAATGGAGTATTATTGCCAGCCATTTTAATTCAACTAGCTTTTACATTTTTTATTTGTGGGGGTTTCTCGATGTATAGTAAGACAATATTAAATTATGAATACATAGGATGGCAGTTTTTAATAAATTTACTTATTACGTATTTTGGATTGTTTTTTATGTCATTTCTCGATGAAAATACTACTACTAAAATTGTCTGTTTGTCTCTATTGTCGATAAATTTTTTGACAATTTTATTTTTTTTAAGGGGAAAAAGAATTCATAAAATTCTTCGTAGCTGAGTCTCCCGAAGCCAAGTCTGATAACTAATGGTCATTTATAAGAATAAAATCCCAAGTTTTTTAAATTCCTCCGCCCGCCGGCCGAGTCAAAAGAGAAGCTTTCAATCCTAGCACCGAATTTCTGTTCAGACACTATATAATATATATGCCCGAATCACCTCAACTGCAAAGCACCGTCAATCATCTGTTCCGGCATCAAGCGGGGAAGGTGGTGGCGGTGCTTACGCATATATTTGGGTCGCATAATATTGAGTTGGCTGAGGATGTGGTGCAGGATACTTTGCTCACTGCACTGGAACAATGGAAGCTAAAAGGGATTCCTAATAATCCTGATGGCTGGTTATTTATTGTAGCCAAAAACAAAGCATTAAATTTAATTAAAAAACAACGTCATCATATTTTATTTGGTGATGATGATACACAAATTTTATTACAATCAGGATATACAATAGAAACTACATTTAATAAATTGGCAGAAGAAGAATTAATCAAAGACGATCAGTTGAGGATGATGTTTGCCTGTTGTCATCTAGAGATTTCGGAAGAGACCCAGATAACGCTCATCCTTAAGACGCTGTGCGGGTTCAGCACGGCCGAGATTGCGAAGACTTTGCTCACTTCAGAAGATACTATTTCGAAAAGATTATATAGAACCAAAGAGTTTTTCAGGCAACAAAAAGTGAAATTGGAAATACCTTCACTTGGTGAAATTAAGAACAGAACTGATGCAGTTTTGAATAGTATATATTTAATATTTAATGAAGGATATAATTCTACGAATTCAGAAGAATTAATTCGCAAAGATGTGATAGAAGAAGCTGTATTATTATGCAAACTTCTAACACAAAATATACATACCCAACTACCTGAGGTATATGCACTGATGGCTTTGATGTGTTTTCATTCATCCCGCAGTGATAGCCGCTTGACGAGTGCTGGCGATATTATATTATTGCCCATGCAGGATAGAAACAAATGGAACAAAAAACTAATTGCAAAGGGGAATGAATATATGAATCAAGCCGCTTTTGGGAATACGATTAGTACTTATCATATAGAAGCAACGATTGCATACGAACATTGCCATGCCCAAAGTTATGATAAAACAAATTGGCAAAAAATATTAGAATATTATGATTGGTTATATAATATTTCGCCTTCTCAGATCACCGCAATGAATAGGGTGGTGGCCATTCTCCAACTACATGGAGCGGATGTTGCACTTAAAGAATTGGAAGCCATTTCCGACAAAGAGAAATTAGAAACTTATTATTTATATTATAGTTTGTTGGGTGAAATACATTCGCAACTATATAATAGAAATACAGCACAACAGTATTTTGAAAAGGCTATTGGATTAACACAATCGGAAGCAGAAAAAAAGATGCTTCAACATAAGATTGCAGCCCTGTTGAATTGACAAGCTGATTTGATTGCGAATCGCCCTCCGTCATTGCGAGGGAGGTACCACCGAAGCAATCTCGTTCAAAGGTCTCCGAAATTTCGATTCGCCGCGGCGAAGCCACACTTCATTTCGTTTCGCTCGCAATGACGTAATACCATTCTACAATACATTTAGGCCCTTTCTTTTGGACTATTATATATTGAGTTTCGGTATAAGAAATAAGTGACGAGACTTGAAATAACAAAAAAGCTACTTATATTTGCTATTCAATTGAGCAATAGCAAGCGACATGCATTCTAATAAAAAAATATTCAGTAGTTTCATATTCCTTTTTGTAGTAATATCTGCAAATTCACAGATAGCTTTTACCACAGGTTGTTTCCCCACACGCTTACAATTTTTTGCACGCGAAAGCAATGATTCTGCAAATTTATGTGTAATGGGAAGCATTGACAGTAGCGGCTTTGACAGTGTCGAATGTAGAATAATTAGGAGTAGCAAAACTTTTCAGTCTATTCGTACTAAATTAATATATAATTCGGGTAAAGCATTATTTAATCTATCACCATCAATCTATGCAGGATTATATGAATATCATATACGTTTATACCTATACAAAAGTGGTATAGCAACTTTAATTAAGAGTGCTGATAGTTTGGTGTGCGGTGATGTGTATATGATTAATGGGCAATCTAATTCTCACCCTTCAAATACCAGTGCTACCTATAGTAATGAATATTGCCGTTCCTTTGGATGGCAAACGGATAATTATAACTATAATAGTTATAATCCGAAAGACACCTTTTGGGGATTTGCTAATGGAGATGGACAAGGCTATTCTTATTCGGGCCCATATATGGTGGGAGTTTGGGGCATAAAATTGATGCAATTGCTGAAAGAAAAATACAAGATGCCAATTTGTATTATTAATGGGGGAAGCGGAGGCTCGAGCATTGAATATAATTTGGAATACAATAAGTTGGATTTGAATACCACTTACGGACGCTTATTATATAGATTTACGAAGGCAGGATTGGCCAATAAAATAAAAGCAATCTTTTGGCACCAAGGAGAATCGAATACCAACGCAAATTTTACAGATTATATAACAAACTTCGATTCATTATACAATTCTTGGAAACGAGATTATCCTTCTGCAAAAAAAGTATATGTTTTCCAAATTCATCATGGTTGCGGTGGTGCTAACCAACAAGAGATTCGTGAAATTCAACGTAGATTTCCTGAAAAGTACAGTGATGTGCGGGTGATGAGCACTGTGGGTATACACGAGCATGACGGTTGTCATTATTATTTGGATGGATATTATGAAATGGCTGCCAATATTTCCAGACTAGTTGCAAGAGATTTTTACAGTTACACAGATACACTTGATATTAAACCACCTAATATTTTAAAAGCATATTATATGCCAGGTCATTCCGCTATTAATCTCATTTTTGATAACAATGCAAAGCTTGTTTGGCCGCAAGACACACTTGGGCAAACGATGAAAGATTATATTTATACTAATGATAGTATTGCCGATATTAAGTCATATACGTTTAGTGGAAATTCGATGCTATTAAAGTTAAGTAGCCCTTCGTACGATAGTGTAATTACCTATTTACCCAATGTATATTATAATAAAGTTTCCTACATTTATGAAGGGCCATTTATTAGAAACAAACGTGGTGTTGGAATGCTCTCTTTTTATCATTTTCCTATCGATTCTGCTCCACCACCACAAGCGAACTTTAATTTGAATACGCAGAATATTTGTATGGGCGATTCTATTACAATTACAGATCAATCATTATATAAACCCACCAATTGGCAATGGCAGATTCCGGGTGCAAGTCCATCAAGTTCTAATCAACAAAATGTTGCAATTAAGTTTGATACTTCGGGTGTTTATAAAATTACTTTAATAGCCAGCAATGCGATTGGTGTTGATATTTTTAGTAAAAACATAACGATTGTAGTTAATACACGACCTACTGTAAATGCAGGTGCTGATAAAACATTTTGTATAGGAGATAGTACTTCCTTATCGGTCAATTCGGGTTTGCAATATCAATGGATTCCTGCTGTAGGCCTTAGTTCTGACACAGTGAGTGATCCCATTGCCAAACCAAATATGAGTACAAACTATATCATATATGTTAAAGATAAAAATGGCTGCAAAAATTCTGATACAATACAAATTAGTATAATACCATTACCTGTTGTTAATGCTGGGACTGATATCGATATCTGCAATCAGAATAATATTGTTTTTTTGAGTGGCAGTCCGCAGGGAGGTATTTGGTCGGGGCAGAATATTAATGGGAAACAGTTTAAAACTTTGTCATTAACTGCAGGAGTTTATCCTTTAATATATATTTATAGTGGGCAATGCTTGAATTCTGATACTCTTCATGCCCATATTTATAATGGGCCGATAGTGAGTATTGACAGTATTATACCAGTTTGTGAAGGTCAACTTTTCAGCCTTTCGGCACACGGTAAATATGCAAATAGTGTTTTATGGTCAAGCAATACCAATGGTAATTTTGCTAGTGCAATAGATAGTAGCACTACTTATGAGTCTTCTTCAACGGACAATAATAATGGATATATTAATTTAAAAATTGTAGCAAAAGGAGATAGTATTTGTGCAGATGTATATGATAGTATGATAGTGAGTATTTATCCGCTGCCTTCTATACCTATTATATATTCTCGTAATGATACTTTATTTACCAATGCAGCAACAGGATGGCAGTGGATGCGTGATACATCTGCAATTTCAGGGGCTACACAACAATTTACAAAACCATTAATTAATGGAACCTATCGAGTTCTGGTCACCAATAAATTTGGATGTATGCAAATTTCCGATGCGTTTACCTATATTAATACAAGTATTACAAATTTAGAAAGTGATGCTCTGATAGTTTATCCCAATCCAGCGAGTACTGAAGTAATAATTGAAGCCAATATAGTTGAGATGAATTCTGTATTACAATTATTTGATGCCACGGGCAGATTGCTGCATCAACAAAGAGCAATGGGGATTAAAACTACCATTAATGTTCAGAATTTTGATAAGGGATTATATATAGTAAAGTTGATTTCGAGTAGTCAATTGTATTATAAGAAATTTTTGGTGGAAAGATAGTTTACGTCATTCTGATCCCGACTTATCGGGATTCAATGCGAAGAATCTGTTTTGGTCGAAGACGAAAATCACCTCGATTTTTTAAGTTATACCATTACTTAAACTATAATAGTTCTCCGCCTGAGGCGGATTAGTTTTTAGAATGGTAATGCCGAACTACATCCCGAAAGCTTTCGGTATTAGTCCCCTTTTTTTGGACTATTATATATTGAGTTTCGGTATTAAGAAATGTTGTACAGTATAAAAAAGGATATATCAGTTCAAATTGAAAAGATTCTTCGCCAAGTCTTTAAGATTGTGAAATTATTTAAAACTTGTGGACAACGAGACTTAGAATGACGATGTTGGACAGAGGTTCACAGAGGAAATTAATTATTCAAAATTTCCTTCCCCAACTCATTATACCAATCCATAAACAATTCCTTTTCCATGGCACAGACATCTACACACATTTGTTCCCAAGCAGGAGAGAAGGTTCGCAGTTGAGCTCGCATTTCAAGCAAATGATTTTCTTCTTCTGCTATAATACTTTTCACGTTTACAGAATTGTTGGCAGCAGTTAAAACACTTTGATAGATCGGATATAATTCATCCGCTCGTGCTTCAATTGCGTATGTTACCAAAAGGTATGCAGCATATTTTAATTTGTCGTTTGCATAACCAAATTTCGCTTTTAAATACTTACAAACTTTCACATCCAATACATCTAGATAATAATAACTGAAAGCCGGAGCTAATAAATATTGTTGCTCATAAGTAGGACAGGCACCAGGTGAAATTTTTTGTATCTGTTTCTTCAGATAGTAGGCGTGCCTAGCTTCTTCGGCTGCATGCTTTAATATAATTTCATTAACAAAAATGGGGTGCTCGCAGTTTTTTATTTTTCGTGCACCAGAGTTTTCCATCATAGATAAAGTATTCAGCCACTTGCTATGTGTATCGGGATTGTTTACTATTTGTGCTAATATATGTTCCATTAATTTGTTGCTAATTGTGTTTGTTGCGTTACATTAATTAGTTGACTTTGGTGATGAACAATCACTTCTTCTATAGTATTATATATAATTTCAAGTTCCTTGTGTGTAATGCAATACGGTGGCATAATATATATGATATTCCCCAGTGGACGAAGCAATACGCCTTTACTCAAGCAAAAATCATAAATGCTTGTTCGTATCGAATTAAAGTAAGAAGAATCATCAGTTGTGTTTAATTCTACTGCTATAATAGTTCCTGTTACACGTACATCTTTCACCGATTTATTCCTGCGAATTCTATTACTAAAAGCCAAGTGCGAATTATATATAAAGGAAATTTGCTGTTGGCAGATTTCACTAAGCAATAATTCTATACTTGCCAAAGCAGCAGCACAAGACAAAGGATTGGCAGTGTATGAATGTCCATGAAAAAATGCTTTAGATTGTTCATCATCGTAAAAAGCTTGATATATTTCTTCAGTACAAATAGTAACCGCCAAAGGCATAAAACCACCTGTAATTCCTTTACTCAAGCATATAATATCTGGTTGTGCGGCTATATGTTCTATAGCGAAATTTTTTCCTGTTCTTCCAAAGCCTGTCATCACTTCGTCCACTATGCAAAGTATATCATGTTTCTGTGCAATATGGATTAATAAGTCAAGTTCATCAGGGTGGTACATCTGCATACCTGCAGCACCTTGCACCAGTGGTTCTACGATAAATGCAGCTATATTGTTTTGCGAAGCAAGTTTATGTAGTTTTTGTATACATATATCAATATTATTTTCGGTGGGAATTGGTATATGATATACTTCAAATAATAGCAGATCAAATGGTGCATTAAAAGTATTTCGTTCTCCTACCGACATGGCACCGAATGTATCACCATGGTATGCATTTTCTAATGCAATTATTTTTGTTTTGTGCTTCACCCCTTTATTATACCAATATTGCAAAGCCATCTTAATCGCTACTTCTACCGAGGTGGAACCATTGTCGGAATAAAAAACTTTTGAAAAATGGGCGGGTAATATTTGCAATAATTTTTCGGCTAATAATATAGCAGGTGTATGGGTAAAGCCCGCAAAAATCACATGCTCCAACTGTTTACTTTGTTTATATATACTTTCTGCAATATATGGATTTGCATGCCCATGAATATTTACCCACCATGATGAAACGGCATCTATATATTTTTTCCCATCAGCACTATATAAATAAGAACCTTCGCCTCTCTCAATATGGATTGGCGTAGCAGCTCCCTTCATCTGCGTAAAAGGATGCCATATATATGCCTTGTCTTTTTCTTCGAGGTTCATAGAATAAATTGTTGCAATTGATTGGTTATAGTTTTTGCGAAATTGGTGATTGTATTTTTATCAATTGTGTCAAATTTCGGAATAGAAAATAAATGTTTAAGTTTTGTTTGTTGTATAATATAATCTTCACTTGATTTTACTTCCTCTCCACTAAATACGATTCCCATAATAGCAATGTTTTTATGTTGTAATGCTGAAACTGTAAGCAAAGTATGGTTAATACTTCCTAGATAATTATTAGATATAAGTATTACAGGCAAATTGAAATACTGAATCAAATCTATATTCAATAAGTCGTCACTTAAGGGACTCATTACACCCCCTGCAGTTTCTATGATAAGTCCATTTTGTGTAGCAGGAATAATTATATTTTCTTTCTGAATACTAACACCATCATACAGTGCAGCCCAGTGCGGCGAAGCAGCTAAGGATAAACGAAAAGCCTCTGGATGGATCATGCAATGGGTATTATATATATTATTCTTTACAAAAATGGAATCTGAATTGTCCAAATCTCCCGCTTGTATCGGCTTCCAATAATCATAGCCTAGTGCATCAGCAAGAATAGCAGAACATATAGTTTTGCCAATTCCTGTATGTATGCCTGCTATAATAATTTTCATTTCAAAAAAACCTGTATTTCGTTTACCAATTTATATATTTCTTTTTCAGTATTGAAACTATGCAAACAAATTCGCAAGCGTTCTGTACCCTTTGGTACCGTAGGCGATAGGATAGCTTTGGTGAAAAATCCTTGCTGCTTTAAATGTTTGGCCAATTGAACTGCTTTATTATTATCGCCCAATACAATTCCTTGAATAGGAGAGGGGCTATCAATAAAAGATGCTTGCTTTATTTCTTTAATGGCATCTTTAAAAACATTGATTAAAGAAAACAGTTTTTTTCTATTTGCTTGCGGCAATAGTTTATACGCTTCTTGTATTTGTATATAATAGTGAGGTGGCAACGCAGTAGTATATATAAACGAACGTGCAAAGTTTATCATGTATTCTCTCAAAGTTTTGCTACCAAGCACAGCGGCACCATGCAATCCCAGGGCTTTTCCAAAAGTGACGATACGAGCAAAAACTATATTTTCCATGCCCAATTCATTCACCAAACCTTTGCCATCTTTCCCGAAAATTCCTACTGCATGTGCTTCATCAACTATAAGTGCAGCTTTATATTGTGTGCATAATTTTGCGATGGCTTTTAAGGGTGCCACATCACCATCCATCGAGTAAACAGACTCTACTGCAACATATATACTTCCACTAGCAGCTCGCAGTTTTTGTTCGAGGTCGAGTAAACTATTATGTTTAAACTTATATCTTTTCGCCAAGCTTAAACGCATACCATCTATCATACTGGCATGCACAAATTCATCATATATATAGGTATCATCCTTCTCGGGCAAGCAGGCTAGTAATCCTACATTAGCCATATATCCCGTATTGAAAATTAATGCTGCAGGAGTATCATGATATTTTGCAATTAATTGTTCTGTTTCTTCAGCTATAATAGAGTTTCCTGAAATCAACCTAGAGCCTGTAGAACCTGATTTCTTTGTTTCTTCAGGAGTTATATATAAGTTTGGATGCTGCGAAAAACCTATATAATCATTCGAGCAAAAATCTATTAAATGATTATTTACCATCAAACTACGAAGTAATCCTGCCTCTTTTCTTTTATTGATTCGTGCTGTTAAATCCTGTTCGAAAAAGCTATTTTCACTCATTGCTCTTGGCATTGGTTGCTGCTGTAACAGTTTCTGTGTTTCTATCTTTAAAAGGCTTTCTGGGAGTCAATCCCAATAGGTCAAACATTTTCATATCTGTATCAAAGGTGGGATTAGGCGTAGTCAATAATTTCTCTCCAGCAAATATAGAATTGGCACCCGCCATAAAACATAATGCTTGCTCGGCTATGCTCATCTCATTTCTGCCTGCCGATAAACGCACCACACTTTTAGGCATAATAATTCTTGCCGTTGCTATCATACGCAACATCGAATCTATTTGTACTTTTTCATTATGCTCGAGAGGTGTATTTTTTACAGGAACCAATGCATTAATAGGAACTGATTCTGGATGAAGCTCCATGGTGGCCAAGGTGTGAAGCATTTTTGTTCTGTCTTCATCGGTCTCCCCCAAACCTATAATACCGCCGCTGCACACGGTCATTTTTGCTTTGCGTACATTTTGTATCGTGTTCAATCGGTCATCAAAAGTGCGAGTGGTTATAATTTTATCATAGTGATCGGATGAAGTATCAATATTATGATTATATGCAAAACATCCGGCTTCTTTCAAGCGTTCTGCTTGCTCGTAGGTAAGCATGCCCAGCGTACAACAAACTTCCAATCCCAAATCATTTACTTCGGTAACCATTTCAAGTATGCGGTCGAAGTCGCTATTGTCACGCACTTCACGCCAAGCGGCACCCATGCATAAACGCGATGCACCATTATCCTTGGCTTGTTGGGCCATTCCCATCACCTTTTCTAGCGACATTAAAGGATGCACATTGATATCGGTATCATACCTTGCGGCCTGCGGGCAGTAAGCACAATCTTCTTTGCACCCACCAGTTTTTATAGATATTAAACTACTAACTTGCACTTCACTAAAAGCATTGTTCTCACGGTGCACCGTGGCAGCTTCAAATATCAAATCAAGCAAAGGCCGATTATGTATCTCCTGTATTTCTGCTAATGTCCAGTTGTTTCTAACAATCATGATTAGGTTCAAATTAAGGTTCAAATTTAGTAGGTATAAACTGTAAAGTTAAAATTTTTCAATCCACAGGCTGAGTATAAAGTATAAAGTGGTAAGGAGTAAGTGTTAAGGAATAAGTGGACGATGCCGTCAACCCGCAGATAGCAATTCATAGCCCTCAATCGCAACTCTCAACCCACAACTCGGCACTCGGAACCACCTCTGATAATTTAACTAGTTTTTTTATTTCAAATTTTGTACTATTGCATTTCAAATTCAAAGGCCTTAAAAATGAAGAATATTTATTTAACACCATTATGCTTTGTGGGTATTTATATAAGCTCTTGTAAAAACACAGAATCAGACAAAGCAAAAGATGCGGTGAAAACCTATTTAAAAACGAACTTAAAACATGCCGAAAGTTATGGGTTTGTCTCCTTTGCCACAATGGATACGCTTAAGCCCGATGATACTTTATATAAGAATTCTGTGTATTCAATCAAACATATATATATTCAACATTAAATACATCAACAGAAAAAGTAAACAGAACGATAACATTTTATTTAGATAAAGACTACAAAGTAAACCATTTGAATGACAGTAATGTTAATGGTAATTTTGGCGTATTTGCCGGTAATACTATTTGGGAGTATAATAATGCGGGTGGCAAAAAACCAGATGAAGGTGCGGAAGTTACTTTGTACCCACTAAACAATTTAGGTGGTGATATTAGTTATCATACTGCGGTAGATAAAGATGGTAACTTCAACTTTTCAAAAATTGTAGCTGGTAAGTATTATGTAATAGTTCGGTCGGGAAACAAAATCGAATGCCCAGAATTGTTCTTAAAAAAGCAAACTATCAATGCTCAATATATAAAACAAATATTTGGATTCGATATCCATCAGTATGATAAAGAAGTAAACGAAATATATAAGATGTACGACGACTATAATATGGTAGTATTTGAAAATGATTTTGATAAATACGGAGGTATATATTCTATGGTTGATAAGATGACAGTGATGCAAAATGCATTAGGGAAAAAAGCTATAGCACTGATAGAATCATTCCCTGAAAAATTTAGAAAGGAAATTAAATTGGAAGGGGGATATAGCAAAGCCTATGATTTTTCTTTGGTTAAAATTGAAGAAGGAAATACCAAAAGTTTTACTAGAAATTTTGGTACCACTTGTCAGAAAACTAAATAACTTTATAATGATTAGAAATGTTAGTAGTTAATCAGGCGTCAGCAAATTGACTCCGCCGCGGCGGGAACCATTAACCATTGCTATGGATATACAAACTTTACACCATACCGACCTTCCATATATAAAATCCTTTCAGCCGCCTGAATGGGGCGATATTTCTCCATCACTAGCGTATTACACACAAAATGATTTTTGCCATCCGATTAAAATTGTAGAAGATGATATTATTATAGGAATTGGATGTACTATTTTGCATGATGATACTGCGTGGTTAGCTCATATTATTGTACATCCCGACCATAGAAATCGAGGAATAGGAACAGTGATTACGCAAACATTAATAGATCGAGTGCCTATAAACTGCGAAACCATATATTTGATAGCTACTGAATTGGGGGAGCCAGTTTATACCAAATTAGGCTTTGAAACAGAAACAGAATATGCATTTCTTAAAGGTGGGAGTCTGGATGATGATTTACCAATTTCTCCCAATATCAAACTATATAGTGAAACATATAAAACATCAATCCTCGATATTGACCAACAGATTTCTGGAGAGGGAAGGATGAGTATACTTGAAAAGCATTTAACGAATGCAAGGTTATATATATCAAACTATAAATTAGAAGGTTTTTATCTACCTACGCTCAATGAGGGATTTATAGCCGCCAACAATCCTGAGGCAGGAATTGAATTGATGAAATTAAGATTGAAAGCCCAGCAAATATCGGTATTGCCCATTGAAAATATATATGCACTTTTATTTCTCGATAAGCATAATTAACTTTCCAAAGGGTGTCTATTTCAACCCCTCTTTTATATAATTTGTAATCTTTACAATTAAGTGGGCCTTATCTTTTCCTTGCACATTATGAGCATGTTCGGGATATACAAAATAATCCAATTGTTTGCCTTTTTCTATGCTGGCTTTTATATATTTCAAACTATGTTCCCATACTACCACATCATCGCTGGTGCCATGTATCATCAGCAGTTTGCCTTGTAGTTTATCGGCGTAATTCAGCAAGTTAGATGCTTTATAACCTTCAGGATTTTCAATTGGCATATCCATATATCTTTCAGTATACATTATTTCATACATACTCCAATCAATTACAGGCCCACCGCACACTCCAACTTTAAATGTATTGGGCGATTTTACCATTAAAGTTGTTGTCAGAAATCCGCCAAAACTCCATCCATGCACTGCCATTCGTGTGGCATCCACAAAGTCTTGTTTTTTGAGCCAATCTACGCCAGCAAGTTGGTCGGCCATTTCTACAGTTCCCAATTGACGGTGGGTTATTTGTTCAAACTCACGACCACGGTTCATGGAGCCACGATTGTCGACTGTAAAAACTATATAACCTTGTTCGGCCATGGCATGCATCCAATAATCGGCTCCGCCCATCCATTGGTTCACCACCATTTGGGCATGTGGGCCACCATATAAATATACCAATACTGGATATTTTTTCCCTGCTTTCATGGTTGATGGGGTAAGCATTCTGCAATATAAATCGGTTTGGTTATCGGCGGCTTTGATGGTGAAAAATTTAATATCAGGCATACTATAATCTTGCAAAGGATTGGCCGCATTCAATAAATTTTTAGCTATTTTGCCTTTCACATTATTATATAAATTTACTATGCGAGGCAATTTGATATTACTATATTGGTCAATAAAAAATGAATAGTCTTCGCTGAACAATGCACTGTGCATACCTTCGCCCGTATCCAATCTTAATAACTCACCTTTAATTGAAAGTTTGTATATATGTTTTTCTGTGGGCGATTCCTTCGTGGCTTGGAAATATATATTTCCTTTGAGGTCATCACCATAATAATCAGTCACTTCATAATTTCCTGTGGTTAACGGTTTTTCCAATGTACCGTCACCTCCATATAAATATAAGTGGTTATAACCATCTCTGTTACTTTGCCAAATAAATTTACCTGGTGAGTTTTTAAGAAAAACCATTGGGTGAAGTGGTTCCACATATTTATCATGTTTTTCTTCAAAAAGTGTTTTCTCAAAAGCACCATTTTCTGAATTATAACTATTGAACCATAGGTGATTTTGTTCACGGTTCACAATAGCGATATATATATGTGCTTCATCGGCCGACCAACTAATATTAGTGAGGTATTGCTCCTCGGGGCCCTGTATATTCACGTCCACAGGTTGGGCTTTGGTAAGCATATTATATATTTTCACTTTCACTTCATGACTTTTTGCACCTGCCATAGGGTAGCGAATCATTTTGGTTTTGCTTGGCTGTTCAGCTAGTGATATAATGGGATAGGTGGTTACCATACTTTCATCCATATCATAGTAGGCCAAATAGCTTCCTTTTTGCGACCAGAAAGTCCCTTTGTTTATACCAAATTCATTGCGGTGCACAGCATGCCCCAGTACGTTCCCATCTTTGATTGGTGCTAATATAATATGGGCATTATTAGGGTTACCATTTAATATAGTTTCATTATATACTGTAATAAACATTGAATCGTTTCGAGTGCTTGCAAGGTTTTTTGTTTCGTTTGCAAAATCAAAATTTTCGAAGCCATTGAAGTCTGTAAAATAAGGATTTATGATATTATCGAAAGTAAGGTTATATATCAATATTTTATTTTTATATATAAATCTAAATCGGTCTTTCGATAACCAAGTGATAGTTGGAATTTTTTGTGTCCGATCAAAATCGTTATCATACCTTTTCATAATGGATAAAAACTTTTCTGTAGCGTCGGTACTATCGGAGGGAGTCTTGCTGTCGGTATGGGCTATCATAATAAACTCTTTACCATTGGCTTTGCCTATATAACTGTAGTCATTGGTTCCGGGTATCCACTGCAATTGCTGCAATCTATCAGGTGTAAGGGTGGTGTTTCTTTTCAGAACTGCATCTTCAATGCTTAACTGTTTTTTTTGGGCAAATAAATTATTGCAAACAAAGCAAATAATAATGCTCATGTATATTTTTTTCATATAGTAAAATTATTTTAAATTGATATATATATCTTGGGTTTTCAAGCTTGAGTCGGTAAGCCATAAAACAGTATCGCCTTTTATATTTGTATTGTTTGTATTTTCTGATGCAAATATATAATAAGTTCCTTTTTTGAGCTTGTTAAAGTGTACGTGTGGCCCATAACCTGGTTCTATCATGGTATATGATTTCTCATCGTACATAGAAGTATCGCTGGGGGGTCTTATCGCAGCATACTTCAGGAATATACGCGAAGCGATGTCTTTGTTGTTGAATTTGCTGAAGACCGCAATACCATAGTCTCCGCCTGTGCCCCCCTCATAAATAGTAATAGGTGGTGGGTCTACAATAACAGGTTTTTCCTTGGTACATCCAAATACCAAAAAGGTGATGAGTAAAATATAAAACTGTGGTTTCATGGGAATTGATTGAATTTGCAAATCTAAATGAAAAAATGTGGGCAAATCGAATTGCGTTTCAATTAATTTCGCACCTTTGTAGATAAATGCAGAATTTTGTAGTCAGTTCACGCAAATACAGGCCCGGTACTTTTGATGCCGTGGTAGGTCAGAGTCACATTACTGAGACGCTGAAGAATGCTTTGCGTAATAATCACTTGGCTCATGCGTTTTTGTTCTGTGGTCCGCGTGGCGTGGGCAAAACCACCAATGCTCGTATTTTGGCTAAGGTAATTAATTGCCAAAACTTGGGACCCAATACGGAGCCCTGCAACGAATGCGATAGCTGCAAATCGTTCGATAGCGGTAGCTCGTTTAATATATTTGAACTCGATGCCGCCTCCAATAATTCAGTGGAAGATATTAGAGGATTGGTGGAGCAAGTTCGGTATCCTCCCCAAGGTGTTAAGTATAAAGTATATATAATCGACGAGGTTCACATGTTGTCAACAGCAGCTTTCAATGCTTTTCTTAAAACATTGGAAGAGCCGCCACCGTATGCCATATTTATTTTAGCTACTACCGAGCGGCACAAAATTTTACCTACCATCCTCAGCCGTTGCCAAATATTTAATTTCAACCGCATCAAGGTGGAAGATTGCGTGGCCTATCTCAAAGAAATTTGTTTAAAGGAAGGCGTGCAGGCCGAAGAGGAAGCCTTGCATGTGATTGCCCAAAAATCGGACGGAGCAATGCGTGACGCACTCACAATTTTCGACCAAATAGTAAGTTATGCTGGCAACAATATTACTTATCGTAGTGTAGCCGATAATTTGAACATACTCGATTACGATTATTATTTTAAAATAACAGATGCCTGTATCGGGCAAAATGTACCACAATGTTTGGTGATGTACGATGAGATTTTAGACAAGGGTTTTGATGGGCACATGTTTATCAACGGATTGTCAGAGCATCTGAGAAATCTTTTGGTATGCCGCGATACAGAAACTATTAAATTATTGGAAGTGGCAGATTCTATAGCAAACTTATATGCACAGCAAAGCAAAATAGCTTCCACTACTTTTCTTATCAATGCACTCAATATCTGTAACCAGGCCGACATACAATTTAAAGCAAGCCGTAACCAACGATTACTGGTAGAATTGATGCTCATCAAACTATCGCATATCAATACCTTGGTTGACATAAAAAAAAACTTTGAACTAAACCCAGCCCCTGATGAAACTACTGTAACAGCTCAAAGTAAGGAACTTGTTCCCGCCTATGCTTTCAAAACTCCTATTGTTTCACCCCGCGTTAATTTGGGTGGTATGTCGGCCATTGATAAAATAAAACAAAAAATTATTGATAACGGCAATGCTACTCCAGGTGGCGAAGACCAGCCTGAAGCGGAGGTGAAAATTGAGGTCATCACCCTTCAAATGTTAGATAGTGTTTTGGCAGATTTTAAACTGCAATTGGATACCAAAAATAAAAAAATGTTGCTCAATGTTTTGGATACTTTTCAGTTCAGTGTAGGTGAAAATAATTTTATCAATATTAATATTCCAGGCAATCATAATATATCTTTGATCGAGGAAAGTAAACCCGATTTATCGCAATTGTTTTTCGATAAGTATATGATAAGACCGCAATTTAATATTTTAGCTATCGCTTCCAGGGATACGCAACAATATTATTTCACCAATCAAGAAAGGTTTAGAAAACTAGCTGAAGGCAGACCTTACTTATTAGATTTGGCTAAGCGTTTGGATTTAAGGTTTGATTAACTTTCCAAAAGGCTAGAACTTTTGGAAAGTTAATTAGGATCTTACACTTGATACAATTTTTTTAACGATTCACAAAATACATTTTTTAGTTTTATTAAAATAGACACAAATTTGTAGCATGAGAATTTATAGATTAATTGTATTTATTTTTGGAATATTCATATATCTAAATACACAAGCCCAAAATTATACACAAACCATTCGGGGTACTGTAAAAGACAAAGAAAGCCAATTCTTGTTGGCCAATGTAGCCGTTACTATAACAAGTTTAGCAAGCAGTAGTATCATTGAAACTGACGCCAATGGTAATTTTAGATTGGATAATATTCCAATTGGTAGACATACTTTGCGATTTGCCAAAGATGGATATAAGGAAGCAATCATTCCCGACATTATTGTTTCTTCTGCGAAAGAGGCTGTAATCAATGTAGAGCTTGAGGAAGAGGTGAGCAGACTTAAGGAAGTTAAAATTAAAGCTTCTCCCAATGCATCAAAAACCAATAACGAAATGATTACCGTAAGTGGCCGACTTTTCACCACGGATCAAACAAACAGATTTGCAGGAAGCCTAGCAGATCCGAGCAGGATGGCAGCAAATTTTGCAGGCGTATCGGGTGTGGGTGGC
This sequence comes from Bacteroidota bacterium, assembly GCA_034439655.1. NCBI lineage: Bacteria > Pseudomonadati > Bacteroidota > Bacteroidota bacterium. Next base: position 23,296 of record JAWXAU010000156.1, read on the forward strand.
CAACGAAATGATATAGTAATTCGTGGCAATAGTCCTATGGGATTATTGTGGAGATTAGAAGGGGTGGACATTCCAAGTCCCAACCATTTTAGTAGTCAAGGAAGTACAGGTGGGCCAGTTTCTATATTGAATAATAATACACTTGCCAATAGCGATTTTATTACAGGTGCCTTCCCCGCAGGATATGGTAATTGCTTAAGTGGTGTGTTTGATTTGAAATTGCGAAATGGAAATAATGAGAAGCGAGAATATACAGGGCAGATAGGTTTTAACGGTTTTGAATTTGGAGCGGAAGGGCCGATTAATCGCAGTAAAAAAAGTAGTTATCTGATTAATTATCGGTACTCAACCTTGGGCGTGTTCGATGCCTTGGGTATTGACCTCACTTTTGCAGGAATACCAAAGTATCAAGACGTGACCATGAAACTAAATTTTCCGGAAACAAAAACAGGGCAATGGCAGTTCACGGCAATTGGGGGTATAAGTTCAATAGCTATATTAGATGCTAATCGCGATACGGGCGACCTCAGTTTTGGGAATGGCCGAAACAATATATATAATGGTACCGATATGGGTTTAGCTATTTTGAGCAATCAATATAGGATAGATAAAAAATCGTATATAAAAACTATGGTTTCCGCTACTTATCAAAAACGCTTTACCCAAGTAGATTCACTAAACGCTGCAAATGATGCATATCTAGTTTATGCGGAAAAAACTAAGAACATTAAGGGTGTTTTGCACAGTTTCTATCATAACAAAATTAACAAAAAAAACAATATAAGAGTGGGTATGATACTCACTAAGATGTATACACATTTGCAAGATAGTTTTTTGAACAATGATGGTAAATTGCAAACGCTTCGCAAGTTTGATGGGGGGAATTATCTGACCCAATTTTATATAGAACATAAGTGTAATATAAACTCAAAGCTTACTTTAAATACAGGCTTGCATTATTTATATTGGGCAATGAACAAAACGGAATCTGTTGAACCAAGGACAGGCTTACGTTGGGCAATAAAGTCTGGCAAAACTCTTACAGCAGGGTATGGCTTGCACAGCCAGTTGCAACCGCTGGAAATATATTATTCGCAGGTAGTAAACAACAAGGGTCAATATGTGAAAAATAATACCACTTTGGATTTAAGTCGTGCTCATCATTTTGTATTAGGGTATGAGCAATTGTTTGGGAAGAGTATTAGATTGAAGGTGGAAGTTTATTGTCAGAATTTATATAATATACCTGTCGACACAGATAGGATTAGTACCTTTAGTATTCTCAATTTCGGATCCGATTTTAATAGTTTGCCTGTGCGTAATAAACTTGTCAATAAAGGGACTGGCCGCAATAAAGGTATTGAAGTAACCTTCGAGAAGTATTTTAATAAAGGATACTATTGGTTGCTCACTGGTTCGTTTTTCGATAGTAGATATAAATCACTTTCGGGCAAAGAATATAATACTGCTTTTAATGGCAAGTATGTGGTAAACGGATTGTTTGGCTACGAGTGGAAGATGGGAAAAAATAGAAACAATATATTGAGTATAAACTTAAAGAGTACCATAGCAGGAGGTCGCCGCAAAACGCCCACCAATATCGACTCATCGAAGTATTATAATGAACAAAGATTTGATTACAACCGTTCGTATGCCGACCAGTACCAACCCTATACACGTACCGATATTCGCATTGGGTTTAAATTGAATGGCAAAAAGGTAACACAGGAATGGGCTATCGATATTCAAAATGTATTAAACCAACTAAATCCCTTGACAGATATATATGATCCCAATGAAAAAAAGGTGATAACACAATACCAGCAAAAGTTTTTTCCGATTGCATTGTATAGGATTCAGTTTTAAGTTATTGAAAGTGAATTTATTGAAAGTGAATTTGCAAAAAATGCAAAAGTAAATTCAAGATTTGCAAAAAATGCAAAAATTCCTGAATCTTATGGGTATTGATTTGCAATGTACAAAAGAAACAATAATATTCATTAAAACCAAACCCCAAAAGTCATGAAAAAATTAACATTTATTATTTCCTTACTCTTAACAGTCTTTGTTGTAGATAAGGCTAACGCACAAATCACCATCGATACTTCTGCTACTTATATAGTAATAAAAACAGATGGTACAGAATTCATTGGTAAAATTATTTCCAATGATGCCCACGAAGTTATTATTGAAACTAAGGATATTGGGCAGGTAGCAATTCCCAAATCGAGTATTAAAGAAATCAGAAAATTAAAAGGGAATGAGGTTAATGGTGCCGGCTCCTACAATCCCGACCAACCTTTTGCAACGAGGTATTTTATAACTACCAATGGACTACCCATTAAAAAGGGAGATATGTATGCCCAGATAAATTTATTTGGCCCAGAAATACAGTATGGTGTTACAGAGAACCTTGGAGTAGGATTAATGACCTCTTGGTGGGCTTCCCCCATCGTACTCTCCGCAAAGTATAGTTTTAAACTTGACGACAAATTACATGTTGGAGTAGGTGCTTTAGTAGGTACGGGTTCTTGGTCGTGGCCAAGTTTTTATATGGCTGTACCTTTTGCAGCTATTACGTATGGTGATAGAAAAAATAATATAACCGTTTCGGGAGGGTACGGCACAGTTGGTTTTACAAGTAGTGATGAGGTATACAATTCCAATACACAAACATATACTACGGTTAAAACACCCTACAGTGGCGGGCGTGCTTTATTGTCTATCGCAGGTATGGCTACAGTAAATAAAAAAGTAGCTTTGGTTTTTGATTCATTTATAGTTCCCGATGATGGCAGTGGATTGGCAATAGCGTTATTTATGCCCGGTATAAGATTTCAAACAAATCCAAATAAGGCTTTTCAATTTGGATTTGCTGGTATTCGTTATTCAGAAACAAATACTAGTAATAACGGCCAAAAAACAATAGAGAAAGGCACAGTTCCCTTGCCCATTCCCATGTTAACTTGGTTTAGAAAGATATAAAATATAGAATTCAACAATATAAATAGCCGCTTCTTATAATACAGGAGGCGGCTATTTTTTTGTAACCCAAGTAACAAATAATACCAATTATCAAACTAAAATAGTTCTCCGCCAGCGGCGGATTTGGTTTGTACAATGGTAATGCCGAACTAATCCCGAAAGCTTTCGGGATTAGTCCCTTTCTTTTGGACTA
>JAWXAU010000157.1 GCA_034439655.1 Bacteroidota bacterium
GGACTAATCCCGAATGCTTTCGGGATGTAGTTCGGCATTACCATTCTACAAACCAAATCCGCCACAGGCGGAGAACTATTTTAGGTTAAGAATTGGTATTAATTCTTAGCGACACACTCAGAGGCGAACGATATATTATATGAAATACTACTTGAGTAAATAAGTATTTTATATAAACTTATAACTTGCCAAAGACATACATATTATTTGACCAAGACAATTCGCCGTGGCGGATAATTATTGAGCCTTAATAACTTAACCTCTATAAATTTAATTTATAATCACAAAAAGTTGTTTTACATTTGACAAATGAAAAGGCAAAAAGCAATACTCTGTTTAATAACGCTGCTTGCATTATGTATAAGTTGCAACCTCAACAAAAAGCCGAAATGTACGCAAAGCAATACGGTACATGTACCCCAAAATGCTATTGATTATTTCTATTTTAAAGAAGGAAGCTGGTGGGTTTATGAAGATGAAGCAACAAAGGAGCAGGACAGTGTGTGGGTGAGCTATTCCCGAAAAGATACTTTAAGCCCCTATTTCACAGAACCGACACCTGATTAGCAGTACGGGTCATGTTATGATAACATTGGGATATTCCTTTGCACAAATAAACATCAATTGCAAAGCAACAATGCTGTTATTGGTTACTATATTAGAAAAAGAGGTAACGATGCTAATGACCGAGTATATACATTTTTAGAATTTTCTGCATTGAACATTAATGCTGGACTAAATAGATTTTATCGGAGGCAGGATAGTACATTGGACCCCGTTAATGGTTTTAATGAAAATATTAGAGATACTAGAAATGTCACAATTAATAAATTAAATTTCCCCGATTGCATAAAATATGTTTATGAAAAAGGACCTGATTGGTGTAATGAATATATATATGCAAAAAATGTAGGTCTAATAAGTTATAAACTCAAAGGTAAAAACAAATGGAATCTTATCAAGTATAATATAGTAAAATAAAAATAGATTATATAGTTTTAAAGTATTATAGAAATTATTTTTTTATCAATGAAACTGTTATATATATAAACTTAACCAAATACTACTAATATTTTAATACAAATAATTTTAATTTGCAAGCTCAAAAACAAGTTTTATATTTGAGGCATGAAAAGACACCTAAGCTTGCACATACAATTTGGAAAGTATTTTTTAATAATGGCCAAGTATATGAACATATGCCCGATAAAGGTTTTGCCAATTTTTCCATGACAACTAATTTAGATTTCATGAATAACTATGTATACTCCTCTCCCGGTTTGTGGCTTATTAAAAGACCCGGCGTAGTAGAGATTAAATTGGAATCGAAGAAAACTGATAATATAGAAATAGGTATACAGTCATACTATCGTTGCAAACCTGTGGACGGGCTCAAGTTACAAGGCTCTTGGACCTCCCTTTCTGACCCTAATAGTCCCGATATGAATAATTATCAATCAGGGCAAAAACCACTAATTAGTTTTACCAAAGAGGGCACTTTTACTGATGAAGGCATCTTCACCAATGTATTACAAATATATCAAGATAATGCACCCATCAAAACTGCTGGAAGTGGTACTTATATTATTAAAGATTATTCTTTAATACTTTTTTATTACGACGGCCATATAAAACAAGTTGCATTCACTGGATTTTTGTCAGTTGACCCTGCGGTTAATGATGATAGAATTTGTATTGGCAGGGCGAAAATTAGAAAACGGACTATATAAGTTTCTACTAAGCCCTCGGATGAAATTGTATCAACGTATCACGCAAAAATTCTCTGTCCAAATGGGTATATATTTCTGTGGTCGTGATACTTTCATGTCCGAGCATTTGCTGCACCGCTCTGAGGTCGGCACCGCCTTCTATTAAAGCTGTTGCAAACGAATGTCGCAACGTATGCGGACTAATATTTTTAGTAATTCCAGCCATTGCAGCTAATTTTTTGGTGAGTGTAAATATATATATTCTGCTCAGCCCTTTTCCAAAACGATTCAAAAATAATATATCAGAAGAATGCTTATCAATTGTTACTTGATTACGAAAACTTTTTATATATAAATCAATTGCTTTTAATGCAGCACTACCTATAGGAACTAGTCTTTCTTTACTTCCTTTTCCCGTTACTTTTATATATTCACCTACAAATGATATATCAGAAATTTTAAGTCCTGTTGTTTCACTAACACGAAGACCACAACTATACATTGTTTCGATAATCGCTTTGTTTCGATGTCCATCGGGCCGACTCAGGTCTATTTGCAGCAACATTTTTTCTATCTCTATATGGTCGAGTGTATCGGGAAGTTTACGTGCAAGTTTGGGAAGTTCCAATAATTCTGCCGGACTTTGTGTAATCAAATCCTCCATCAGCAAATATTTATAAAACGCTCTAATGCCTGATATCATTCGTGCTTGGCTTGTATTACTCAAACCCAATTCCACTACCCACTTCACAAATGCTTGTAAATGTTCAAGCTTAATTTGCAGTGGATTTATTATGGTAGTTTCTGTTGGGTTTGTGAATTGTTTAAGCTTTTCTACATCATGCAAATAAGCCTCAATGGAATTACCAGAAAGCGATTTTTCCAATTGCAAATAGGCTTTAAATCCCTTAATGGCAGTGCTCCAATTCATATATAACAGTATAAGGTATAAAGTATATAGTATAAAGATTGAAGCAGCATTCTATACAATATAATTATTTTATTATATATATTATTTTTTCTCTTGTGTCTTCGCCAACAAATAATAATCGGCCAATACCAAAGCAGTCATAGCTTCTACAATGGGCACAGCTCTGGGAACTACGCAAGGGTCGTGGCGACCTAGTATTTGTATAGTTTTGTCATTCCCTTCTTGGTCAACAGTATTTTGTGGGAGTTTGATTGATGAAACAGGTTTGAAAGCGACATTAAAATATATGGGCATTGCATTACTAATTCCACCTTGTATTCCGCCTGAGTAATTTGTTTTTGTTATAATATGTTCGGCTACATTTTCAAACACATCATTATGTTCACTGCCTTTCATGCTTGCTGCTGCAAATCCACTTCCTATCTCAAATCCTTTTGCTGCATTTATTCCCATCATCGCTGCTGCTAGTGCTGCTTGCAGTTTGCCAAACACAGGCTCACCAAGGCCTACGGGAAGTCCTGTAGCAACACATTGTATCATACCGCCGAGTGTATCACCTTCCTCTTTTATTTGCAAAATTGCAGCTTGCATTTGCTTATCCAATTCTGCATCGGGGCAACGCGTTATATAATTATCTGTAGTATTTAAATCAAGACTATCATAGTTTTTATCAAGAATTATATTACCTATTTGTTTTACAAATGCGTTTATATATATTCCTTTTGTTTGTAAAAATAATTTCGCTATTGCACCTGCTGCTACCCAGTTTGCTGTCTCCCTGGCCGATGAACGTCCACCCCCACGGTGGTCACGGATTCCGTATTTTGTATAATACGTATAATCAGCATGTGAAGGACGGAAACTATTTTCTATAGTATTATAATCTTTCGATTGTTGGTCTTTGTTTTTTATTTGTATAGAAATTGGACTCCCAATACTTCTACTTTCATATACACCTGATAATATTTCTATAATATCATCTTCATTTCTGGGTGAAGAAATATCCGATTGCCCAGGCCTTCTTCGGGCCATTTGTTGTTGTATAAAATCAATATCAATCTCTAATCCTGTAGGGCAACCATCAATCACCACGCCTATAGCTGGACCGTGCGTTTCGCCATAAGTTGTAATACGAAATATATTGCCGAAGGTGTTCAAGGTTTATTATATATAATATAGTTGTCTTTGATTTTAGGAGTACTTAAATTATCCTTTACATTATACTTTGAATTTAGATATATACGTAACTAAGGTTTAATTTTTTTCTTTTTTCGTCGCCTCGCTCGCCGCGAAGGCTTTCCTTTTTACACAAAAAGGAAGCAAAAGTGTTTTTGTTTGCGAAGGTAATTTTGCTCTTCTCTAGCTCCCCGAATAATATCGAATGTTTTGCGGAAGGGCAAACCGTGGTCGAATCAACAGCAAGGTTTCCACTAACCTGTTTGTATTTATTGTACAAGGCATTGCATACCTGATATAGGATTTTCACTGCTGTTGCTCCGCCACCCCGCCGTGGCGGGCTGCCGCAAACAAAAAGGGAGCCTGTGGTAAATATGATATTTTCGTGGCCTATGGAAATTAGATAACGCTCGGAGTACATTTATACGTAATTATATATTTATATGTTCGCTTCTGGTTTCATTTGAGGGAAGAATAATACATCTTGTATCGATTGCGAATTGGTCATAAACATCGTTAATCTATCTATACCAATACCCAAACCTGCAGTTGGTGGCATGCCATACTCTAAGGCTCGCAGAAAATCGTGGTCAATAAACATCGCTTCATCATCGCCACGTTCGGTTAGTTTTAATTGCTCTTCAAATCGTTCACGTTGGTCAATGGGGTCATTCAATTCTGAATACGCATTGGCAATTTCTTTTCCATTAATCATCAATTCAAAACGCTCTACCAATCCGGGTTTACTGCGATGCTTTTTGGTAAGCGGCGACATTTCGATTGGATAATCTATAATAAAGGTAGGTTGTATAAAATTCTTCTCGCATTTACCACCAAATATTTCATCAATCAATTTTCCTTTGCCCATACTTGCATCCACTTCTATATGCAATTGTTTGCACACGTCACGCAATGCATCCTCATCCATTTCCGACACATCAAAACCAGTATATTGTTTAATGGCATCATACATCGTTACTCGGGGGAACGGACGTTGGAAATTTAAAACAGTATCTTCAAACGGCACTTCAGTGGTTCCATGCACATCAAGAGCTACTTTCTCTAGCATCTCTTCCGTAAAATCCATCATCCAATTATAATCTTTGTAGGCAACGTATATTTCCAAAACGGTGAATTCAGGATTATGTGTTCTATCCATTCCTTCATTACGGAAATCTTTTGCAAATTCATATACTCCATCAAAGCCACCTACGATCAAACGTTTCAAATAAAGTTCGTTGGCTACACGCAAATACAAAGGCATATCCAATGCATTATGATGCGTGATGAAAGGCCGTGCCGCTGCACCTCCAGGAATACTTTGCAGTATCGGAGTTTCCACTTCCATATATCCTTTATCATTAAAAGTATTACGCAGTGAGTTAATGATTTTACTGCGTTTAATAAATACATCTTTCACCTGTGGGTTCACTATCAAATCCACATAGCGTTGGCGATATCGCATTTCAGGATTGGTGAACGCATCAAAAATTTCCCCTTCTTTTTCTTTAACAATAGGAAGTGGTCGCAGCGATTTCGCCAATACTTTCATCTCGGTTACATGCAAAGTTGTTTCACCCGTTTGTGTGGTAAATACATATCCTTTCACCCCGATAATATCACCAATATCCAATAATTTTTTGAATACGGTATTATATAATGTTTTGTCTTCGCCAGGGCATATATCATCGCGTTTGATATATATCTGCATTTTGCCAGTGGAGTCTTGTATTACGCCAAAAGCTGCTGAGCCCATAATGCGACGGGTCATAATACGACCAGCCATGCTCACGTTCTTATATTCTATCTTATTGTTCTCGTAGTTCTCATTAATCTCTGCGGCTGAGGCGTTGATATCCCAAAGTTCGGCAGGGAAAGGGTCAATGCCCAATGCCATAATTTCGCTCAAACTTTGTCGTCTGATAATTTCTTGTTCGTTAAGTTCCATTGGGCAAAGATAAGCCAAGAAATTGTTTAAAAAAGACTTGCTATTTGCTACGAAAATAAAAACCCATATTTGCAGAAAAGCAATTTACTGCGAATATGGATTTTTATAATTGCAGATGAAAGTTACCTGAACAAACTCAAATATTGCTCAAAAACAAAAACTTTATTGCGTTTAAATCCCGTTTGTTCTTTTAAGATTTTGAGCTTTTCAAAATCTTGAACCAGCCTATGGGCAGTAGAAATATTTATCTCTAACACCCCAGCAATTTCGGGAATGTCAACAATAGGTTTACTATACAAATAGCTAATCAGTTTTTTGGCCATTGGAACCTTTTTGCCCAATTGTATAATTTGCTTTTCTTCTATTTTTTGCCTCAATTTCATGATGGCATAAAAAGTTGCAATTCCACTTTCAGCCGTTTCATTAATCCCCACCAAAAAAAACAAGAGCCATTGTTTCAAATTATTGTTGGTGCGAACCTGTGTTAAATTATCATAATAATGTATGCGGTTACGCTCAAAAAAATCAGACAAGTACAAGGTAGGTTTGGCGAGTATATTATTACTTACCAAATATAGTGTGATGAGCAACCTGCCCAGCCTGCCATTCCCATCCAAAAAAGGATGTATCGTTTCAAACTGATAGTGTGCAATAGCAATGCGTATCAAGTGTGGAACATGCAAATCTTCATTGTTCAATAACAATTCAAGGTCGGCCATTAGGTCGGGCAAATCAGTATGATGTGGCGGAATAAAAGTCGCATCTTTGATGGATGAGCCTCCAATCCAGTTTTGGCTACTGCGAAACTCACCTGGTAATTTGTGTTTGCCTCTCACCCCTTGTAATAATTTTTTTTGTGTGAGTTTAAGCAAACGATTACTGAGCGGTAATCTATCCATTTGTTTGATGGCATAATTCATTGCTTCTATATAATTATGCACTTCTTGCCAATCATCTTTTTTATCAGGCGATATATATGCTTCACTTTGTAGTGCTTCATCAATACTGGTTTGTGTACCTTCTATTCTACTACTTTGCGTAGCTTCTTTGGTAATATGCATTTTGATAAAAAAATTCACATCAGGAATCATCATGCTCAACGCATTAAGCTCTCCCAATTTTCTATCAGCCGAACTTAATAAACCACTCAATCTGCCATCGGCCAATAACCAATCGTGGTTAACGGGCTCTGGTGTGAAGCTTTTGTAGCCGTACTGTTTTTTTTGTGTGCCTGATTTGAACTTATTGATATCCATTTTTCACTATTTACAACTGCAAATATAAATATTTATATTCGCATTTAAGCAGTTTCCTGCAAATATGAATTTTTATATTTGCAGAATGGATGTCTTTACACACTATTAAATATTTTGTAAAAATCAATCAAACGTTTTATCCCATTTTAAATGTTTAAACCTCCCATCTGCATCTTTTATCATATCGATACAATATGTTATACCGACACGCAATATATAATAGTCCAAAAGAAAGGGACTAATCCCGAATGCTTTCGGGATGTAGTTCGGCATTACCATTCTACAAACCAAATCCGCCACAGGCGGAGA
>JAWXAU010000158.1 GCA_034439655.1 Bacteroidota bacterium
AATAATTGATATTGGTGTTTATGCAATTTCACAGGACAATTCGTCTTTTTTTGGAGATCCATATTAATAAAAAAGCCCAAGTCCCGATTGCTATCGGGACTTGGGCTTTTTTATATAGTGACTGAACGGAAACTCGAGTTTGGATTGAAAGCTTCTTTTTTGACTACGCCTGTTGGCGGAGGAAATTAAAAAAACATGGGAGTTTATCCTTATAAATGACCATTTTTTTTAATGAGCGTAACGAAAAAAGAGCAGCTTTCGGACGAGCATTATATAATACTCTTATTTATTCGCTTCAAAAGCTTGCTTAATTAAGAAACTTATATATTGTCTGTGTGCAGTTGTTTCTTTGTTTACAGGTGCAGCTCCCACGACAGCGGCCCCGCCCATCATCCCATTAATACTTTTGAGTGATTGGTATACTGCAGCTTTCGATACATAATCACCACTACCACTATTCATTAAATCTATCAAACGCGTTACATAAGCTGCTTGTAAATTCTGACGAATGGTAATCACATTCGCTCCTTGGTCATCTTTAAATATCGCATTGGTCAAATCGCCTATCATATCGGTCACACTATATTTATTTCCATACTGGCGGCTGTCGGTTAAGCGACGTAAAGTATTACTGTTAAGCAATTGACTTAATACTCCAGATTGTATAGATAATATACGTGAATGTATTTTTGGGTCTTCGGTATTGCCAAAGAAATTGAAACCCCGGCGTTGCATTTGTAAATAAGGATAAAGACTCTGTGCAGCATCAAAAGCATCGGCAGCAAATATATTTTTCGATAATATACTCATGGCTTTCTTTTGGTCGGCCAATGAAACAGGCGTGTAGGGTTGAATAGAACCAACTTGTCCAATAAACCCACGATTTACATATACACCACCTATATAACGGCTTGTCACAGTTGCTGCACTGTTCATTTCCCCTGTCAATATCAAATATCCTTGACGCAATTCATGATAGCTTTGTCCAGGTTTACTATATTTTTCTTTGAGACCATTCATATAAGTATTTACCAATTTGAAACGGGTGTTAGAATAACCCAGAACATCTTTGCTCATATCACCAATATTCACTCGTGGGTCAATACCGTTGAAAGGGCTACGCATATCATCAGCATCATTACCAAAAATAAGTAAAGTGTCATTCGATTTTTCTAAAATTTTGGTGAGTCTTTGTTCTTCTGCACTTGGGTCGGTTGTAGCAGTACTATAGGCGTATTCGATGGCCCAATTATCATAAGGACCGGGTTTGTTGGTAAAGTATAATCCTTGTTTTGCTTTGTCGGCTGTGAGGTTAACCGCAGGGTAATCCATTACAGAAGAAGTGAGACCTAATTTATCGGTGATTGATTTATCGTTCAATTGATCGGGCCAAAGCATTTGACTGGCTTTCATATTATGATTCAAACCCATGGTATGCCCCATTTCGTGCAATACTAAGTAAAATAAACTTTGTTTGATATATTCTTTGGTATCAACTTCTGTGGCACCTCTAGCTGCTAAAGCTGCACGACCAAGCATCATATTGTGTTGCATACATTCGCCAAGTTGGCAACAATGTTTGCCTTTCAAATCTTCTTGCAATTCAGTTTGTATACCTAAACCAGCAGCATTGAAAAGTTTTTCTTGCTTTAAACGGTTGGTCACAAATATATATTCGAGCATAATATCAGCTCCCATAATTTGGCCTGTACGTGGGTTAACAAAGCTAGGCCCGTAACCACCAAAAGGAGGATTTGGCGATGAGGTCCACCGCAACACATTATATCTGATATCGCCAGCATCCCAAGTTGCATCATCGGGTTGTTCGTTTATAATAACTGCGTTTTTGAAACCTGCATTTTCGAAAGCCAAATTCCATCGTTCACCAGCTTCTTTTATAATAGGTCTGAATTCTTTGGGCGTGGTGTTTTCTATCCACCATGTTATGGGTTCAACAGGTTCGCTTATAGTTGCAGTAGGATCTTTCTTCACCAAGTTCCAACGGTGAATCATATCTTTATATGGAGTGGGCGATGAAGAAGTCATATCCTCAACCTCAGTGCTAAAATAACCTACTCTGGGGTCGTCTCGACGGGGAACAAAATCGTTTTTTGGCATTTCAATTAATGTATGTTGCAAGCGGACAGTTACCGAACGAGGGTCAGCCACTTCGCTTCCGCCGCCATTCATAGGCATAGGGTTATCATACACATAATCCACAATCACATCGGTATTGTTTGGATAATTATGTATAGATACATATTTTGATTTTTCTTTATTAAGTCCGCCCAAGCTAAAAAAGAATGCCGCAAAGGGGCTACCCGATGGACTTGGTTTTACTTGGTGCAATGTTTCGCCCATAAATATGCTATTGGCGTCCAACAAATATTCTTCTTTGGTAGTATCATATACAGTAACTTTCAAACTTGCTAATACAGCATCGCTCACATTGGCATCTGCCGATTTGCTGATTGCATTCTGTGGGTCGAAATAAAAGTTTGTGTTTTTGCTAACGAACTCAATTTTATCATAATATTTTTTGAGACCGAACACACGGTTATCTCTGAAGTTACCACGATTGTGCCCTGTTTCTACCAAGCCATTTTCGGTATAGGCAAAATAAATATATTCTTTGCCAATTTGGTTTTTCTTGATGGACATCCACATGCTTCCATTGGTGGTGTCTTGATAAAGAACGAACAGCCCGTCGAATTTTTTACAAGGTTTTACTTTTTCGTCAAAAGTATTTTTCTTTTTTTCTTCAGGCTTCGAGGGTTTTTCATCAGCAGCATGTATGCCGCCAATAGTTAGTAAACAAATTAATGAGTAGATAATTTTTTTCATTTTGGTTATATTGTTGATTATAATTTAGAGGCTACGAAAATAGGGGGGTAATTGTTTCAAAAACTAAAAATAAAAAAACCGTCACAGGGACGGTTTTCCTAAATATTCTTTTATTATATCTTTAATTAGATGTAGCTGAAACTTTTTTCTTTTCTTCTTCTAATAAGTTTTCCCACTCTTTATAATATCCATTTTTGAAATGATTCAGTTTTGACATGTCAACCAAAAATCTTCTACAGTTATCTCGGGGATGAATTTCACGGCGTTTCATAAAATCTGTTTTAGCATATGATGCACCTATTTTACTGAGGGCTTCTCCTTCCGAAAGTTTTGACGTAGATTTTAATAAACTGGATTGCATAAGGATGCTGCAGGTAGAAACATATCTACTTATTTGCCCAAATAATATATCAAGCTCATAGGTCATATCAACTTGAAATTGATGATTTCCATCGGGGGCTAATAGAATTATAGTTGGGAGAATCAATATTTCATGTTTCTTAGCATACGTTGTCCCAAACTCGTAGGCGATATCGCCATTGATGCAAAAATATTTTGGGCCAACAAACTTTCTAACAGAATCGCTTGACATTATTTCGCGGGTGAATTTCTTGCTAGTATAACAGTGCTGAGAATGCAAATATATTAAAATAGGTTTGTTATCCCGCTTGGCATAAGGGATAACCCTTTCTAACCCTTCTTTCGACATATAACTAATACCTCTAACTTCAGAATAAGCTTTTGAGGTAAAGTTGATAAGAATAAATAAAACAATAATATTTCGTAGATTCATTTTTTATTTTTTACAGTACAAAAATAGGTCGAATTTTATACCGAAAACACACATTTTAACTATTGGTATCATATTGTGTCTGAACGGTTCATTATTTTAGCCAATCCATATTTTAGAGGGGTTTAAGATTGAATTTGGGTCAAAAGAGGTTTTAATGGACTTATAGATTTCAATTAAATGCGGGTGAATAAATTTTTGGAAATAGGGTCTTTGCACATGTCCTATTCCGTGCTCCCCAGAAATTGTTCCACCTAGTTCGAAACATTTGGCGAATATTTTTTCAATAGCTTTGGGAATTGTTTGTTGCCAGTATGCGTCCTCCAAATTGTCTTTTAATATATTGATGTGCAAGTTCCCATCGCCAGCATGGCCATATATAATAGTTCGAAAATGGTATTCAGTTTCTATCAAAGCAATTTCTTCCAATAGCTCTGGCAAATGAAAACGTGGTATTACCGTGTCTTCTTCTTTGTATATATTGTTGTGCTTTGCTGCCTCACCTATACTGCGACGTACCTTCCACATATTTTCTTTTTGGTCGGCACTATCGAATGTATAAATTTCCAAACAATTATTTGTATATAATATTTCGGATGCTTGCATTGCTTCTGCTTCCAAAGTTTGAATATGATTCCCATCAAACTCAATTAATAGGAAAGCATTGGAACCTGCAGGGTAATCGAAGGTTCTGCCCAAATAGGTTAATGAAGTTTGTAAAGCCCTTTGTGTTATAAACTCGCAAGCAGAAGGTGTGAGGCCAGCTTGAAATAACTTCGCCACATTTTTGCAAGCATCTACATTGTTTTGGAAACAGGCCAACATCAAAAAATCATAGCGGGGGAGGGGTATTAATTTCAAAACAATCTTTGTTACAATTCCCAAGGTGCCCTCGCTGCCCACCATCAGTTGTGTTATATTATATCCAGTGGAGTTTTTGAGTACATTGGCTCCTGTATTTATTATATCGCCATTGGCCAAAACTACTTCTAAATTGAGCACGTAGTCTTTGGTGGTGCCATATTTTACAGCCTTGGGGCCGCCGCTGCTGTGGGCTATATTTCCACCAAGCGAACATGAACCTTTGCTTGCTGGGTCGGGAGGATAGAAGAGCAGTTTTTCTTTTGCCGCTATCTGTAATGCTTCATTTATAACCCCTGGTTCCACTATGGCCTGAAGGTTTTGCTCATCAATTTGTATGATGCTATTCAGCTTTTTAAGGTTTAGCACCACACCTCCCATCACAGGCAAAGCTCCGCCACTTAGGCCAGTACCAGCTCCTCGTGTGGTAACAGGTATGATGTGTTGGTTACAATACTTTAATATCTTGCTTATTTCTATTGTATTTGCAGGCACAAGTACAACCTCAGGCATAAAAGAAAGATCTTCGGTTTCGTCTTTCGAATTAAGTTCTAAGGTTTCTGCGTCAATATATACATTTTCGAAACCTATTAGGGATTCAAAAAATTCTAAATCTGGCGATGATATTTTTTTATACATATACAATTAGGCAAAAGTATATAATATATATGTGACATGTAGCATTTTAAAATTAACAATAGTGGCTTCAAGTTTGTCTTATAACTTAGTAGCCTCTATATGCAAAGAACTTCGCTACTCATCCTAATTTCGTTGTTGATAAATTCTTGTTTCAAGCATTTTATCAAATCGGATCAAGCAATTGAGAAACATTACAGTAACAAATCGGTGAAACCTGTTTACCACACATTAGATACGCTAGGGTTAAAAGTACATTACGCTACGGTGGGTTCCGATAGCACACTTCCTCTATTGGTATTGGTACACGGTGCTCCAGGTGCATGGTTTCGCTGAATGGCACAATTGGATGATACCATTTTGCAAAAACTTTAGAATGCTGGCACTCGCCAGGCCCGGTTATAATAAATCGCGACAATGTAGAACTGTAAACGATATTGATACCCAAACTCTGGTTCTTACCAAACTTATAGAAATGAACAAGTGGGGAAAGAAAGAAATAGTGATCGGGAGATCGTACGGAAGCCCGATTGCAGCTATGGCCACGGCCCAGCACCCCGAGTGGCAGACCATTTTATAGCATATAAAAGACCTGAATTGGTAAGGGAGGAGTGATGGCACTATTGCCTAAATTGGATTTGGTTCCTAAGAAATAAAACCAAAATACTATGCTCAATAGGTTCAGCAAGCTTGCTGAATAATTATTTCAGCCTCTCTTTGCTAAATAGTAAATACAGTAAAAAAATTACTCAGGACAAACAATCTCGCCCTCGGCAGTCTTCTCACCTTTCTCGCTTTTGGCAGTATATTTATATTTGCCCGGTTTTTTCATCAGCGATGTTTTGTTGCGAAACACCACATCAATGGCACCAGCATATTTGCCTTCAAGAAAAATATAAATTTTACCACAGTCGGTACAATCGCAAGAAAATTCTATCATATCAACCAAACTTTCATCAACCATAGTGGTCGATTTATCGTCCTTTTGTTTAATTGCAGTTACTTTTAAATCCAAATCTTCATTGGGCTTGAAGCTGCTAACAGAAAGCGTAATGGCAGCAATTAAAACAATATATACTAATTTTTTCATAATGATAATTACTTAAAGAGTTATCTTTTAATAGGTGCTTTAGGCGTTTTAGGTTTTGGGCCTTCTTTCTTGGGTTTTTCTGGTAAGCGTTTGGTGATAAAGTTTTTACCTGTAACTTTCACAGTTGTGCGGCGGTTAGACTGATGTTCTGTATCGGAACATTTAATAGAAGGTTCCATTCCTTTTTCTTTTTCACACGCACAATCGTTCACTAAATATGTTTCACCATATCCTTTGGCAGTGAGCCTTTCTTTTTCTACACCGTTACGAATAAGATAATCAACAGCAGAGTCGGCACGTCGTTGTGAGAGGTTGATATTATAATCATATGTCGCACGACAATCGGTATGCGAACCGAGTTCGATAGTGATTTTTGGATACTTATTCATGATACCGATCAGGGAGTCTAATATTAAAGATGCATCTGGACGAATGCGGGCACTATCCAAATCGTAATAAACTCCAGGAACATTAAAATAGTCACCGATGGGCAATTCATCCAAACAAAAATCTTGACGCAGGGTAGTGGAGACTTCAATACCCATCGTAGAAACTTCTTCAACCTTACTATCAATATATAGGTCTTCACGTTTTTGAGCATATAAACTATACTCGGCATTGGGTTTCAAATTGCATTTGGTTTTGTATTCACCTTTAGAATCTGTTTTTATAATAAGCACTTCGCTATTGATACTATTGTTAATAGTAACAGTTGCATTGGCTATGGGTTGTTTATCTACACAACCAACAACTTTCCCCACCAAGCAAATTTCCATGGGTAATAAATAGAAGCGATATATATCGTCTCCTCCTTTACCACCAGGTCTGTTTGAAGTGAAATAACCAGTCTCTCTGGTTTTGTCGCAAATCAAGGCGAAGTCATCCCCGCCAGTGTTTATCGGCCATTTCATATTCTTGGGTTTGGTCCATTCTTTACCAACACCTGCTGAATAAAAAATATCCATTCCGCCCATCCCAGGATGTCCACTTGAGGCAAAGAACAAAGTTCCGTCTTCATGTATCCAAGGATAAACTTCGTCTTTAATAGTATTGATGGTTGGGCCACAATTTACAGGTTCGCCCCAGTCTTTTGTTTTCTTGTTGAAACGTACAAACCAAATATCCAATCCGCCTATGCCTCCATCCATATCACTTACAAAATATAGTGTTTCACCGTCGGGCGAAATAGAAGGGTCGGTTGTTTGATACAAAGAGTCATTATTGAAATTGAGCAACTCAGGTGCTGCGTATTCTTTTCCATTATCTTCGCATGAGTACACTTTACAACGTTTTTCTTTACCATCGCGTCCATTACATATTGTTAAATATATCTTTCCTTTTTTATCTGCCTGGCATGAACCGTCGTTGAATTTGGAATTTATTTTACCTTTTAATAAAACAGGCGTTTTCATTTGGCTTGTTTTCAAATTAATGGTGGTAGAATATATATCTGAAAAACCACCTGAGGTCCAAGGATATTTTACGGTTCCCACACCACCAGGTCTGTCGGAAGTAAATAAGATTTGGTCCTTTTTGTAATAGGCTGGGGCATAATCGAAGTAGCGAGTATTAATTACTTTGCAATTTTCTATACGGTATTTGGGTTTGTCTTTTTTCCATTTTAACGCTTGCTCACTGCCCGCTATCATAATGTCGGCAAGGGAGTCGTTTGGATTAGATTTTTTATAGTTACTGAACTCTACAATAGCTTGCTCATAATGTTCATTCAGCATCTCTATGCGGCCAATATAGTAACCAATCAGAGGGTCGTTGTATTCCTGCTTTAGTGCAGTTCTGAACCATTTTTCAGCATCTTTAAAATTGTCGGCTCTATAATATGCTTCTGCGGCACGATAGGCAGCTTCGGCACGTTCAGGCTTTGTCTTCGACTTGTTATAAACGTTTTTGTATACTTTGGCAGCTTCTCCATAAGCAAGGTTCTCTTCAAGTAGCTTTCCTTTTTGAATAGTATCCTTACCACTACCACAACTAAATCCTAGGATCACTAACGCAATCATCATAATTGCAGATTGCTTGAGCGTTATTTTTGTCATTTTAAAAAAAGTCAGTTTTTGGGTCTCTAAATTGGGTGTCAAATTTGGGCAAAGAATCGACACAAACAAAATTTTATGATTGAACAAATTAAAAAAAATGTTCATAACATGCTGCACCCTTTGATAATTCATGGTTTTATTACTTTGGTTAAGTAAAAAATATTTCCATAATTTTGTTTTTAAAGACTAAATACTACTAAATTTGTACACCCATGACTCATCAAACACCTCATAAAGTTGCCTGCCTCGTCTTAATTTTCATACTTTCCACTTCTTTTATTGGCGGAAATAGCTCCGTAAAACTCGCACGATTGAAATATAGTGGAGGTGGAGATTGGTATGTGAGCCCAACTTCATTGCCCAACCTTATTCAGTTCTGCAACCAAAACCTCGGCACTAATATAATAGAAGAGGAAGACCCTGTAGAAGTAGGTAGTCCAGAGATATTTAATTATCCCTGGGTACATGTAACTGGCCACGGTAATATATTTTTCACCGATACCGAAGCCAAAAACTTACGTAGCTATATGGTAGCAGGAGGCTTTCTCAATATCAATGATAGCTATGGCATGGACAAATTTATCCGTCGCGAAATGAAGAAGGTTTTCTCCGAACTGGATTTTATAGAATTGCCGTACACTCATGGCATATACCATTCCGCTTACGATTTTTCGACTGGACTACCCAAAATACATGAGCACGAAAATAAACCCCCGCAGGGATTTGGACTTATATATGAAGGACGTTTGGTATGTTTTTATAATTTTGAATGCGACCTTGGCGATGGATGGGAAAATGCCGAAATACATAAAGACTCACCCGAGAAAAGAATGAAAGCGTTGCAAATGGGTGCTAATATTGTGAAATATGCTTTTGGGAACTAGTAATCAGTGCCGTTCGGCGTCAAGTACTGACCACTGACCACTGACCGCCGCGGCGGGCTGACTACTAACCACTGACCACTAACTACCGACCACTGGCTACTTCCCGCCGCGGCGGGCTGACTACTAAATAATATAAAATTTAAAATAACTCTGATGTCTTTTTATCACAAACAAGGTCAAGTACCCCGCAAACGTCATACACAATTTCGCAAGCCAGATGGTACTTTATACGCTGAGGAATTGGTAAGTACCGAAGGTTTTAGTAGTATATATTCACTGGTATATCATTGCCATCCGCCCACTTTGGTGAAGAATATTGGCGAACCAATCAATGTAGAACCTAAAGTGGAATTGCACAAAAACTTGCAAAACCGTTCCTTTCTCACTTTTAAAACGGAGCCTTGCGATGATTATATAGAAAGCAGAAAAATATTGATGTGCAACAAAGATTTATATGTTACTGCTGCAGCACCACGCAAATCGACCGAGTATTTTTATAAGAATGCGGATGCTGATGAAGTGATTTTTGTGCATGAAGGTAGTGGAACTTTTAAAAGTGTGTATGGACAATTAGATTTTGCTTATGGCGATTATCTAGTAATCCCAAGAGGTACTATATATCAAATGTTTTTTAATAATGAGCAAAATCGTTTGTTTATTACAGAGTCATTTAGTCCGATTCGTGCACCCAAAAGATATTGCAATAAGGATGGACAATTGCTAGAACATTCTCCTTATTGCGAACGCGATATCAAAACTCCTGACAGGCTTGAAACCAATGATGCCCAAGGCGATTTTAAAGTGATGATTAAGAAACAGGATTTAATATATCCTTATACTTATCAAACACATCCTTTCGATGCCATTGGTTGGGATGGATTTGTATATCCTTATATATTTTCTATTCACGATTACGAGCCTATTACAGGCCGTATACATATGCCACCACCTATACATCAGACTTTCGAAGGAAATAATTTTGTGATATGTTCTTTTGTTCCGCGTTTGTTCGATTACCATCCTTTATCAGTTCCTGCTCCCTACAATCATAGCAATGTGGATAGTGATGAACTATTATATTATGTGGATGGAGATTTTATGAGCAGGAAACATGTAGAACGCGGTATGATATCATTGCATCCTAAAGGTATTCCGCACGGACCACATCCGGGCACGGTAGAGAAATCTATTGGTGCAAAAGAAACCAAAGAACTTGCAGTGATGATAGACCCTTTTCATCCATTACAATTAACCGAGTATGCTATGCAAATGGAGGATAAGGGATATTATAAAAGTTGGGTAGAATAGAATTTAAAAATTGCGATTTACCAATTACGATTGGGCTAACGCAAAATAACTGTAGTTCGTAATTATTATATTATATTTGTTCTACGATTTTAACTTTCAAATTTATAAATTATGTACACCTATAAATTGCATTTACATAAAGAAGAAGAAGGAGGATTTACTGTAATTGTTCCAGCTTTGCCAGGTTGTATTACCTATGGTGAGGATATAGATGAAGCTATTTCAATGGCCAAAGAAGCTATTGAATTATATATTGAAGAGCTTAAGGAGAGGGGAGAGAAAATCCCTGATGATAGTAATACTTTAGAATATTCTCTTAGTATATAACATTATGAATCTTTCTCCAAGAAATCTAATCAAGTTGCAAGAGATGCATGATTTTTTATATAAACGAACAAAAGGATCTCGTCAGATATATTTTAATCCTATTTCAAATAAAACTATTATAGTCCCAATTCAGGGTGGTAGAGTTTTGAAAAAAGAAACTTTTTTAGCAATTCTGAAACAGGCTGAAATAGATAAAAAGGAACTTGAATAAAATTTAGTTATGTGGCGTCCGCCCAATCGTAAATCGTAAATCAACAATCGTAAATAAATTATGGATAACTTCATAACAATCCTCACTTCCCCACAGCCCTTGCAACTTGCCGTTATTCGTGGGCGACTAGAGTCTGAAGGCATTGAATGTTTTATTAAAGATGAACTTACAATACAAGTACAACCTTTTTATTCAAATGCAATAGGAGGGGCAAAGCTACAAGTGAGAGAAAGTGATTTGGAAATGGCTACTGAAATTTTGCGAGAAGGAGGATATATATAAAATAAAGAATTACGTTTGTCGAATTACGATTTAGCTGACGCTAGATAACTGTAATTCGTTCCGCCGGCGGCGAATGACATTCGTACTTCGTAATTCAACAAAATGAACCGCACAGAAATACAAACAAATGCAAATCCTATTATAGGTTTGGAAACCAAAGTACTTACTATAGGTTCGTGCTTTGCTGATAATATTGGTGAGCGATTGCATGCTGATAAATTGCAAACGGTGGTAAATCCATTTGGTACTGTATATAATCCTATCAGTATCTTTGAATTGTTGGAAGCTTCACTTTTGGGTGGCGAGCCAAGTGAAGTGTTATATTATCATGATGGGGAAACATGGCAGCACCATGGCTTTCACTCAATGTATTGGAATTTTGATAAAGAAAAACTAACGCATCAGTTGCAAAAAATATTGACCGATACAGGCAACTTTTTGCGTGAAGCAAATGTGCTTATGATTACTTTTGGAACTTCAGTTATATATAAACTTGCAAGTAATGAAACCTTGGTAAACAATTGCCACAAAAGGCCAGCAAAGGATTTTGAACAAGACATTTTGGAATTGCATGCTATGGAAAAAGCATTTGCGGTACTATATAAAATAGTAAAAGAAGAAAATCCCAAACTTAAAATCATTCTCACTTTAAGTCCAGTAAGACATTTGAAGGATGGCTTGGAATTAAACGCTATTAGCAAATCATTGCTTAGAGTTTTGTGTAGTAAATTAGCGAACGAAAAAGATATATTATATTTCCCTGCCTACGAAACCATGCTCGACGATTTGCGTGATTACAGTTATTATAAAGAGGACTTATTGCACCCCAATGATAGGGCTATAGATTATATATATCATAAATTTGGCGAGCAATATTTCACTGCAGACTATCATACATTTATACACAAATGGCAAAAGTTCAAACTTCAGTTGGCCCACCGTCCACTTAAGCCTGGCACCAAACAGCACCTCAAGTTTTTGCAAAACCTATATAGTGATTTGCAGTTGCTCAATCAAACTGTGGATGTGAAAAATGAATTGGAAGAAGTGAATGTATTGATGAAGGTTTATTAAATCATTTACGCACACGTTGTCGCCGTTCTGCGAACGGTGACTTGAATAGAAAGTAGGGTTGCAACCCGGCAAAAGTAGAATCCCTTTGCCACTGAACATTTGTCATCGTCAGAAAACATATCTGATTCGCGTGTCTTATGGAAGGGTGGACACTCATACTTTGCAAGTATATATTTTAAATATCAAGGCTAGGGATATACTTTTTCCAGGTCTTAGAGCTTGCAGTTATGAAACAGTAGTTATAGTAAGTTACCTTTCGCAGAAAGGTGACAACGTGGGGTTCACCATCATTCAGAGTCTGGCTTGGAGACAAAGAATTTCATGAATCGTAGATGTAGTACCGACACTCAATACATAATAGTCCAAAATAAGGGGACTAATCCCCCGCTTAATCCCGATAATTATCGGGATTAAGCGGGGCTTTCGGGATGTAGTTCGGCATTACCATTCTACAACGGAAGTTAAACCATACTTTCAAGTAAAATCAACCGTTTCAGCCGATTTTTTTTGCCATTATTTACTACTTAACTAACAATTC
>JAWXAU010000159.1 GCA_034439655.1 Bacteroidota bacterium
AAAAAAACTGTTATACTTACTATAAATTAGTATTTTATGCAATTAGGTCGTTGATTTTGCTGCAAGGCTTTATAGCGAAATTGCTCAATATCCGTGCAGAAGGTTTTGTTAACCCTAAATTAAAAGGAGAATCAACGCCTATATTCCATGTGAAAAAGAAGAATAATTATTCATTATACTATGCTTTTATATTACCACAATTTCTTTTGTTGATGCTTCTCCCAAAATAGAGAAGATTAATTCCAAATCTGTCATGTGGTCTCTAAGGTTTTGAGATTTCAACCCTTGCACTTTTTTATATTCTGATGGTATTAATCCAAAAGTAGCTTTTGAAATTTCGGCTAGTTTACTTAGTGCTTTATTCAATAAATTAAATGTTGGTAATTTAAGTTACAAGTTGTGAATTTATTTGTTTTTTCAAATTGGGATTTAGTATAATTATTATACCTTTGGCAATTCAAATTGCTTGTATCTATGACGACATGAAATGTTTAACGAAAGATTTAAGCGTCCATTTTCATCGGCGTTTATTTTTTGCTGGCTCATTACTAATTGGAAGATATGGGTTATACTTTTTAAGTATGATATGATGAATAAAAAAGATTTGAAATTTGAAGAGATTGTAAAGTTGGTACATGAGCAGGTAGAGACGATTGTACATGATTTTGATGTTATATTAGATGATTGTGTGTGTGAAAAAATAGCTAATAAATTGAAGAATTATGATGAAATTTATTATTTATTTATGGATAGAATATAAGATAACATTATGAATATAGAACCAATTAAAGAATCTATTGCCAAAAGAGATGTGGCATCATTTGTAAAAGAATGGGCATTGATAAAAGACACACTTAGTGATGAAGCTAGGCAGGAATTGCTTGCAGAAATTGTAGAATTTTATTATAAGGAAAAGTATTATAGTTCTTATAAAAGGATATTTGACTTAATATTATATAAACAATTGTCGCTTGACTTTAATATAGATAGTTGCCCATGTACTTTTTTATGTGCTGTTTTTGATAAGGCATCGATACAACTAATGGATTACTTTTTAGGGAAAGGTGCTAACTTAAATTATATAGGCGATAGCGACCCTGATGCGAAGGAGGGTGAATATGATGATGAAGCTGCGGGATATTTAAGGCAACGCCATGTTACTTGTTTGGATTTTGCTTAAAATAAAGTAGCCGATTTGGTAAGTACAGATTATAACTTTAGTGTGCCTGATAAACCCGAGGAAGACCTGCACTCAACGGAAATAAAAGACGATGAAAAGAT
This sequence comes from Bacteroidota bacterium, assembly GCA_034439655.1. Classification (NCBI taxonomy): domain Bacteria; kingdom Pseudomonadati; phylum Bacteroidota; species Bacteroidota bacterium. Next base: position 1,282 of record JAWXAU010000159.1, read on the forward strand.
AACTGTAAATAGAAGTACTTACTATTATTTGATAGAGCAAGCGGAGTATTTAAGAGAACTTGTACATACTGATAATTTATTTTACCACATAAAATCGCTTGGGGCGAAAACATACGGGGACCTAAAGAGAAAAGAATAATTGTTTTACTGAATTAGCTAAAAAGGTAGGCTGTAAATAGTCCGCCTTTTTATATGGTATTACGGTTATATCTGACCACCCTCTCAAGTCCAACCTTGCGGGTCGCCAAAGGAAAAATAATAACATATTATCAATTATTCATCGATACCAAAAACTCTTCGTTCGAGTCAGTGTCTTTCATGTGTTTTTTCAGTGTTTCCATAGCCTCCTCGGGGTTCATATCGTTGAGATAGTTACGCAGCACCCATATTTTTTGGAGCATGTTTTTCTCTATCAACAAATCTTCGCGGCGGGTGCCCGATGCCAATATATCAATGGCTGGGAATATACGTTTATTGGCCAAGCGACGATCCAACTGCAATTCCATATTACCTGTGCCTTTAAATTCTTCAAATATCACCTCATCCATTTTGGAGCCAGTATCAATCAATGCTGTTGCTATAATAGTGAGTGAGCCCCCGTTTTCAATTTTACGAGCAGCACCAAAAAAGCGTTTGGGTTTTTGCAAAGCATTGGCTTCCACACCACCACTCAATACTTTGCCCGATGATGGGGCCACCGTATTATATGCACGGGCAAGGCGGGTAATAGAATCTAAGAGTATTACAACATCATGACCACACTCCACCAAGCGTTTGGCTTTTTCGTGAACCATGTTTGCAAGCTTTACATGTTTTTCGGCAGGCTCGTCGAAGGTTGATGCAACTACCTCAGCTCTCACGCTGCGGGCCATATCGGTTACCTCCTCAGGGCGTTCATCTACCAATAATATTATTAGATAAACCTCTGGGTGATTGGCGGCAATGGCATTGGCCACATCTTTAAGCAAAACTGTTTTACCCGTTTTGGGTTGGGCCACTATCAATCCGCGTTGGCCTTTGCCTATGGGCGATAGCATATCTATGATACGCGTTGACAATGCTTTGTTATTGCCTCCCAAATTTAATTTTTCATCGGGGAATAGCGGCGTAAGATGCTCAAATGCTACACGGTCGCGAACATCTTGTGGGGTTTTACCATTAATGTTTTCTACACCGGTTAGTGCAAAATATTTCTCTCCCTCTTTGGGCGGGCGTATGGTACCTTTCACGGTATCACCCGTTTTAAGACCCATAGTTTTTATTTGGTTAGGCGATACATATATATCATCGGGCGATGGCATATAATTATAATCGGGCGAGCGGAGGAAACCATAGCCATCGGGCAATAGCTCCAAAACACCTGATGAAGAAACGAGTCCTTCTAGTTCGCTAATAAGTTGGTTGGTACTGTCCCGTTGATTAGGCTGCTCGCGTTGCTCACGCTGTTGTGGCGGATTTGGATTTTCTCTCTGTTCACGCGGCACTTGCGGATTTTCCCTTTGCTCACGTTGTTGTGGCGGATTGGGGTTCTCTCTTTGTTCACGTGGCTGTTGATTTGGATTTTCGCGTAACTCCCTAGGTTGTGGCAGATTTGGGTTTTCCCTTTGCTCACGCGGAGGGTTGGTACTTGTATTGTTTTGCTCCTTATTAGGATTGTTTCTTTCATTATAAGGAGGGCGTTGTTGCCTATTCTGAATATTCTGTTGGCGTTGCTGGTCTTGCCTATCAGGACCATTGGCTATAGGGCGTGGCGGTTGTGTGTCGCTAGGTTTAACTGGAGTGGCCACTATATCTTTAGGGTCAGGAGCAATAACAGGCTCCGTAGTTTTAGTTTCAACCGCTAGGGGCAATTGTGCTTGGGGTGCTGCATCCTCTTTGGTCTTGGGCTTGCGGCCACGTTTGGCAGGTTCGCTATCGGGAGTGGTTATGCCATCCGTTGGGTTTTTTACAATGGGTTTTCGAATTTTTTTTGCGGGTGCTTCTGGTTTTATTTCGTTGGGATTTTCTTTAAAATCTTTGGCATCAGGCATCACCGATTGTGTCTCGATGATTTTGTAAACCAAATCCTGTTTTGGCAAACTGTCCACGTTGCTCATATTGAGCTTTTGGGCAATGTCCTTAAGTTCCGACAACATAAGGTTGTTCAGATAAGCAATGTCGTACATGTAGAAATATGAATAGTTAAAATAATAATTGACAAGAATTTGTAGGGGTAAACTTTCGTTCTTTAAGAGATATTAAAGAAAAGCTTGACTGCGATTGTACTGCAATATTAAGACGGATTAAGCAAACGGCAAAAAATATTTAGGATTTAGGAACAAGGAATAAGGAATAAGGAGCTGACGCCTAATAACTATTTATTACTTTACCCTATTTCCTTATTCCTTGTTCCCACTTCCTTTTTGTTTTGTCTTTCCACTTTTATTGTTCTACATTTGTAACTACCAATGCTTGCCTAAAAAACGCCAATACACTTGAAACATTTTATCGAAATTGATGATACCACCAAAGGGGGACAGGAACTGTTTGCCCTCGTGAAATCGTTTATGGCGATGAGCGAAAACAATGAAGGGATAAAAATATCGGGGCCTTTGGAGGCCGCAGCAGTATTGGTAGAACGCAACGAATTTTTGGAAGACTTGCTAAATGAATTACCTATTGAGATGGGAATTTTGGACAAAGATGGGCGTTATATTTATATGAATAAAAAGTCAATTTCCAAACCTGAACGACGGGCATGGATTATTGGCAAAACAGATGAAGAATATTCCATCAAATACAATTTCCGCACAGATCTTTTCAAAAAACGTATGGATGCTTTTCATAATGCTTGCAAAAGTGGTAAAGAGATAACCTGGTTCGAAGAATTTACTATGCCCGATGGCAGCACCAAGCATTATTTAAGGAGATACGCACCCATACATAGTAAAGAAGGAAATTTCTCATACCTCATGGGCTATGGCTTGGATATTACCACCATTAAAGAAGCCGAGATAAAAATACTGGAAGCTAAAACTCATGTAGAGAAAGCCCTTAAAGTGAAATCAGATTTCCTATCAACCATGAGCCACGAGATGAGAACACCCATGAACGCTATCATTGGTTTTAGCGATTTGATGTTGGACGGAAAATTAGACGAAGAAAGTGTGACGATGCTTAACTCCATTCGTTTTTCTGCAGGGAATCTGTTGAGACTGATTACTGATATATTAGATCTTTCAACATTGGAAGCTGGCAAAGTAGAACTGCATGAGACCGTTTTTAGTATCAAGTCTTTGATGCCAAAAATAAAAAGCACTGTAGAACTGGCTGCTAAAAACAAAAATTTAGAACTTAATTTTACTGCCGCCGATAATTTGCCCAATATGCTAATTGGTGATGAGTTTCGTATATCGCAAGTACTTATTAATTTGCTCACCAATGCCGTTAAATATACCGATACTGGAAGTATAAATTTATCCGTTAAATGGCATGGGATTAGTGAAAGCCGTTGCTTGTTACATATAGAATTGAAAGATACTGGCATCGGTATTCCAGCAGATAAACTTAAATATATATTTGATAGTTTTACGCAAATGCATGTGCAACATTCACGCAAATATGGAGGCACCGGGTTAGGACTTGCCATTGTGAAACGATTGGTATTATTGATGGGTGGCGATATAAGTATTGAAAGTAATGTGGGCAAGGGTTCCTGCTTTCATTTGGCGTTACCGCTTCACATATATTTGGAAAAGGAACAAACAGAAGAGCCGCATAGTACACACGATGATATACCAAATGATCTAAAAACATTGGTAGGCAAAACTGTATTGGTAGTAGAAGACAATATCATTAACCAAAATGTGATTGCACAAATGCTTAAAAAGCTAAACCTTATTAGCACCATTACCGAAAATGGAAAGGTAGGATTAGATGCTATGCGTACGGGTAGTTTTGATATGATATTGATGGATTTGCACATGCCTGAAATGGATGGATTTGAAGCTACGCAACATATACGTAAATTTTCTACTGTCCCCATCATAGCACTCACTGCCGATATTTTCCCGCACTCGCAAGAACGTGCCTATCGATGCGGCGTTACCGATTATATAACGAAACCTGTGAGACTCGATGACTTGAAAAACAAGTTAGAGCAACATATATTGTAGTAAGCAGTTTACAGTTGGTTTACTAGTTGAGGTGAAGTAGTATAATATATATATTCTTCAATTTATTTTTTCAGAACCAAAGCGTGGTTATAATTAATGAGTGACCATGAATAAAATTTTTCCAAAAAAGACTTCCCTAAAAGCAAATCAGTGTCGTTGTTTTGTTGAACCGCTACCCTAATATTGGTAACTATATATTTGCCAATATGCAATTCCTTAATAACTGCGATTTTGCATACTATACTTTGTCCATTCGCTAACTCATACTCTTGAGTTTCTGCTGGGGTATTATATACTAATATTTTTTCGGATTTTAATTGATTCGCGATTTTTTTGTTTATTACCACATCACTTGCACCATTGTCCAACATAAAATAATAGGGTTTTCCGCTTAAATAGGTTTTTACCCTATTGCCTTGTGGTCCATTTATCAGGTCGATGGTAGCAGATAGTTTTAAACCGATAATCTCTGATTCGGATACCGGGGTATCCTTCAACCTAGTCTCAGAAAAGCAAGCCATAATTACTTCATTAAAAACAGGTGAACTTCTGTCTTTCATTTTCAATAAATCAATATCTTTTCTATCCTTCATTTTTTCGTAGGCACAGTTACAGAATTTATCTATATCTACCTTTTTTATCAATACCCCATCTGCCGAATCTTTAGCAGCCTTTTTACATACTGAAATAAATTCTGCTTTATCATACCCATTGCCACCCTCTGCTATTCTACCAAGCGTGCTAAGTGAAATTATAGTCCAAGCTATTATAAAAATATTTCGCTTTGTTTTTTCCGGCATTACTATTTTGAATAGATAATAACCAAGCATCACTAGCCATACTAATACCAATTCTTAACCTAAAATAGTTCTCCGCCTGTGGCGGATTTAGTATTTAGAATGGTAATGCCGAACTACATCCCGAAAGCCCCGCTTAATCCCGATAATTATTGGGATGCGGGGGAATTAGTCCCTTTCTTTTGGACTATTATATATTGAGTTTCGGTATAAAATACTCGGGAGGAGTATAAATCCAATCACTCCCCCGATAGTGCGAGGGATTAGCTCTTCCGGAGAATGATCCATTATAAAGTAAGACAGGGTAAAACTAATAACGAGTACAACTGCCCATTGAATTCTATTTAGTCCCATTAGCAAATCATTCAATCAATCATTCAATCGCTAAATCAACGAATATTAATAGTCTCCCTTTTCTCCAATAAACTGGTCTTCTTTATTTTTAAAGAGTACATTAAAAGTGGTAAGGCTTCCATATATTTTGGTGATATACTGTTGCAAATTAACTTTTTCTTCATCCTCTAATTTGCTGGCATTGATGCGTTGCTCCATTACACGAACGCGGTCTCTAATCATGATAACTTTGTGGAACAATTGCTCCACGGGAATCTCTTTATTGGCCAATCCACTATCCCCAGGTTTAAGAATCATCTTACCACCTTTCCACTTTTGCCCCAATTCTACGGGTTCGGGGTATTCGAGATAGCGTTTGAGTACACTTGTGAGGATACGTTCCACATCGAACATGCTCACCATATCGGTGTCAGGATCGAGTTGGTCGATAAGGGTGACCTCTTCTTCTTTCTTCACTTCACGCATGCCGTACTCAATGAAACTCACCACATACAATGCTGATTTTTCGTTCACTACCACACCTTTGCCATAGCGGGGATGTTCGAGACGAGTACCTATTCCTAAATTTTCTAACATACTTTTTTTTGTTTGGTTTATTAAGCCGTCAAAAATACATATATTTGCATGGAGATTGCAACACAATAAGATTTTAATTTTTGCGTTTATATATATATGTTAAGGCGTATCATCATAATCATAATATTAGCTACTGCCGTGGTTTCGGTCAGTTCATCGTGCAAAGCCAAAAAAGCAGCATGCTTCTGTCCTTAATAAACAATACATGGAGAAGGTGTTGAAACAAGGGCTATATATTGTGCCCACACCCATTGGTAATTTACAAGACATCACACTTCGGGCACTAGATATACTCAAAAGCTGTGATATGATTTTGGCCGAAGATACCCGTGTTACAGGCAATCTGCTCAAACATTTCAATATACAAAATACCGTGAAGCCATTTCATCTGGCTAATGAGCACAAAGTATTACAGCATTATATAGATTTATTAAAACAAGGAAAAACTCTAGCATTAGTGAGCGATGCTGGCACACCTGCCATTTCCGACCCCGGCTATTTACTTACCCGCGAATGTGTAGCCGAACACATATATATTGAATGCCTTCCTGGACCAACGGCTTTTGTACCCGCATTGGTGAAATCAGGATTCCCCACTGATAGTTTTGTGTTTGAGGGCTTTTTACCTCATAAAAAGGGCAGGCAAACAAAACTAAAAGAACTGGCTACCGAAAAGAGAACGATTATATTATATGAATCGCCCTACCGAGTGGTGAAATTATTGGAAGAACTTAAAGAACATTTTGGCGAGGACAGGCAGGTTTCTGCAAGCAGGGAATTAAGCAAAATGTTTGAGGAAACAATTAATGGAACTGTGGCCTTTTGCCTAGAACATTTTACAAAAAAAGACCCCAAGGGCGAATTCGTTATCGTAATAAAAGGACATGCTTAAAAAACTGTTTTATTATATACTTCCCGGCTTATTGCTTACTGCAAGCTGGCTCCACAATTATACTTTCTTCTTTATATTTATAGCTTTTATTCCTATTATACAAAAAGCAAATACTGAGCAAAAAACATTCAGGTTTTGGATATATACTTATGCCAATATGTTGTTATGGAATGTTGGCAGCACCTGGTGGGTTTGCCTTGCTTCGGTTGAGGGTGGAATTGCGGCTATTATAGCCAATAGCTTACTAATGACTTTGCCTCTGTTACTATATTATTATACCCAAAGACGTATTAATAAACCTTGGGCACTATTTTCGATTATATTTTATTGGCTCACTTTTGAATATCTGCATTTGCGTTGGGAACTCACCTGGCCTTGGCTCACGCTGGGCAATGTTTTTGCGGGGGTTCCATCCATAGTACAATGGTATGAATTTACTGGGCATTTGGGTGGAAGTATCTGGGTATTATTGGCTAACATTCTACTATATAAACACTATACTAGTTCCGTAAAAAATATAAAACCAATACTTGCTGTTTCTATTATCATTTTTCCTGTTATTATATCTTCAATATTAAATTTCTCACCTGTTACAGAAACGAAAAGCTATGAAACTATTATAGTACAACCCAATATAGACCCGTATAATGAAAAATTCGGCGAGCTCACATCTTCTCAGCAGTTGGACAAAATGCTCCAATTAGCTTCAAAGAGAATGAGTACGAAAACTAGGTTGGTGATGTTTCCTGAAACTGCATTAACTGATAATATAGAAGAAAGTCAAATAGAAGAAAATGAGAACATACTAAAATTACGAAATTTTATAGATAGTTTTCCCAAAGTTTCCATTTTAATAGGAGGCAATGTATATCATATATATAAAAACGGAGAAGTGCCACAGCCCACAGCCCGAAATGACCACAGCGGAATGTGTTATGATATTTATAATACAGCAATTTTTTTGGAGAAAGATAAAAAAGCAGAACTGTATTTCAAATCAAAATTAGTGCCTGGAGTGGAAAAAATGCCTTATCCGCAAGTGTTTAAATTCCTTGAAAAGTATGCAATAGATGAAGGTGGTATTTCAGGCTCATTAGGTGTGCAAGAAGAAAGAGAGGTATTCAATGTGCAAAATATATTTAAGATTGCACCAGTTATTTGTTATGAATCCGTATTTGGGGAATACGTGACGGAGTACATAAAAAAAGGAGCCAATGCAATATGCATCATCACCAATGATGGCTGGTGGGGTAATACCCCCGGCTATCGGCAACATTTTAACTATGCAAGACTCAGAGCTATTGAAACACGGAGAGCCATACTTCGCTCGGCCAATACTGGAATATCAGGAATTATCGACGAAAAAGGTGTTTCTTCACATGAAACAAAATGGTGGGAGCCTACGGTGATAGCGGCATCCTTCAAGCCCAATTCTAATTTGACTTTCTATGTGAGGTACGGAGATTACTTGGCTTTAGCTTGTTGCTGGGGCAGTTTGGCTTGGTTTATTTTAATGCTCTTTAAAGTCAAGTTCTAATATTATACCAATTCTTATCCTAAAATAGTTCTCCGCCTGTGGCGGATTAGGTTTGTAGAATGGTAATGCCGAACTACAATACATTTAGTCCCTTGCTTTTGGACTATTATATATTAAGTTTCGGTATTATACAAACACCAACCTATTTTTGTACCCGAAATGCAAAAAAATAACGAATGGAAACTACTTCTTTTTATTACCTTAATGGTGATAGGAGCAGATGTGGCAGGGAGTTATTTGGTGAAAGGTTCCGATGAATTGCGAGAAAGTTTGCTTATACTTATTTCCGTTCCCATTTATGTGGTAGTAATTGGTGCCGAAATCCTGTTCAGTTTTTTTAAAGAGAAAAAGTATTATAGTGGCGAAGGCACACTGGCTAATATATATTTAACTGTTTTGAATATGGGCTTCGACCTTGCACTTAGAGTATTTTGTCTATGGTTTCTGGGCAAATGTTATACGTTAGGGGGTTTGCGTTTAAATATGATATGGGCACCCGTGCTATATTGGATAGTGTTAACTATTTTCGAAGATTTTATGTACTATTGGGAGCATCGCATCGACCACTTTTGTAGGTTCTTTTGGGCTTCTCATATTACCCACCACAGCAGCGAGGAGTATAATCTCACCGTAGGTTTCCGTTCTTCTGTTTTCCAACCCTTATATAGATTCATCTATTTTATTCCCATAGCTTTTGCAGGTTTCAGACCCGAGGATATTATGTTCACTTATGCCTTTACGCAGATGTGGGGAATTTTCGTTCATACCCAAACAGTGGGGAAACTTTGGAAACCTATTGAATATATTATGTGTACGCCTAGCCACCACAGGGTTCACCATGCATCCAACATTAAATACTTAGATAAAAATATGGGAATGCTTCTAATAATTTGGGATAAAATGTTTGGCACTTTCCAAAAGGAAGATGAAACTTACGAACCTATTAAATATGGACTCACCACCAATATTAAAACAGTCCATCCAGTTACAATGGTTTTTCACGAATGGAAAAATATATTTAATGATGTACGGAAACCTGTAAAACTTAAAGATAAAATAATGTACCTTTTTGGCCCCCCAGGATGGAGCCACGATGGAAGTACGCTTACCAGTTCGCAACTGCGAGAAAAAGAAAAAAATATTAAATCAGGATAAAGATTTATCTTTGCTTATTAATGCAAAAAAACGAAGTGCTTTTTATATGAAATCCCTGCTAACTATCATAGTTATTCTTTGCTGTTTGAATGGTCACGCACAAGACAAGCGTAGCGATAGCGTGGATATTACCCATATCAAAATTAACTTAGATATGACCCGCAGCATCACAGGTCAAAATCAAATTGCAGGGTATGCAAGCATCAAACTTAAAGCAGTTAATTTTGCTATTTCTTATGTTTATTTCGATTTGCTTAAAATGACTATAGATAGTATCGTGCAAAATACTGCCCGATTGAATTATAATTACAATGATTCTATTATATATATAAACTTGTTCAAATCTTTGGTGTCAACAGATACCGAAGAAGTAAAAATATATTATCATGGGCAGCCGCAGGGTGATCCAACGGGCTGGGGAGGATTTTATTTCGCTACTCCTTATGTATATAATTTAGGAGTGGGGTTTGGAATGGACCCACATGTATATGGCCGTTGTTGGTTTCCTTGTTTCGATAATTTTGTAGAAAGGCAATTATTTAGCTTTAATATAAAAACTGATAGTATTGATCAAGCAATTTGCAATGGAATTCTTATTTCAAATTCTTTAAATGCCGATGCTACTATTAATTGGCAATGGCAATTGGGTCAACAAATTCCTACTTATCTAGCCAATGTATCTGTTGCACCTTACCGCCCTGCTAAAAATAACTTTAATAGTATCAGTGGTAAAAATATTCCTGTATGGCTCGCAGCCTTACCCGTTGACACCGCCAATGCAATAAAATCGTTTGCAAATCTGAACAATTGCCTGAAAGCTTTTGAAAAAAATTACGGCCCTTATTTATTCGACAGAGTAGGATACTGTATGGTTCCCTTTAACAGCGGAGCAATGGAACATGCAGGCAATATTTCCTATCCATTATATGCAAGCGATGGTACTAAAACCTATGAAACTCTATGGGCACACGAGCTTGCACATCAATGGTGGGGTAACCAAACTACCTGCAAAAATGAAGGTGACATGTGGCTGAACGAAGGATGGGCTTGTTATAATGAAGCTATATTTTTAGAAAACATATATGGTAGAGAATCCTATCGAAAACGTGTGAGTGATAACCATACTTTGGTATTACAAAAAGCCCATATAAATGATGACGGATACCGAGCCGTAGCAGGCATGCCCCATGATTATACTTATGGAACAACAGTATATAAAAAAGGTGCTGATGTGGTGCATTCTTTGAGAGGATATATGGGTGATAAAGATTTTTTCGAAGCTTGTTTAGATTTTCAAAATACCTATAAATTTAATTCGGTGGGCAGCGATGATTTGAAAAATATTTTTCAGAATCATACCAAACAAAGTATGAAAAGTTTCTTTGATAACTGGGTGTATGAAAAAGGCTTCCCGCATTTCGAAATATCCAATTTGCAAATAGATAGTAGCAATACATTATATAGTATATCAGGAACCATTTTACAAAGATTATTGGCTACACAAAAGTTGTACGACTCAGTACCTATGGACTTTACAGCCATTGGACCCAACTTAGAAAAATATACTGCCCAAGCTATCATAGGTGGTTACTATAGCCATTTCCAAATAAAGAATATTCCTTTTAAACCTGTCATTGTATGTCAAGACTTATATGAAAAAATTAGTGATGCCATAACAGATGAATATTATATAATAGATTCTGTACAAACTTATAAGTATACAAATGCCCGACTGAATTTGAATGTGAAAAGTGTTTCAAAAAATGATTCCAATTGGGTGAGGGTAGAACACCACTGGATAGGTGCTAATGGTGCTGCAAAAACACCGGGATTATATATATCACCCACACATTACTGGACTATTCAAACCATTGTAGGGACTACCTTTGACGCGGATGCGTCACTCAATTATTCAGGTGCTAAGGATGCAAGTGGTGTCCCCGGCCTCGATAGTAATTTGTTTTATAAGACCGAAGATAGTTTGGTATTGTTATACAGGGAAAATACCGATAGTACTTGGGTAGAATATATAGATTATATCAAAAACATGGGCAGTAAAACCGATTTAAAGGGTAATGTACTTATCAAACATATCAAATCAGGTGATTATACTTTTGGAGCATATAATACTCGGCTATCTATACCACCTGTAAAAAAAAATGACGAACATTATATAAAAAATTTCTATCCCAACCCCAGCAACGGCAATGCCCATATAGAACTGAAGGAGGGTAATATAAAAGGTAATTTTACATTATATGATATGAAAGGTGGTTTGCTACAAACCATTCCCATGCGTGCAGGAAATTTGCTTTATGAAATCAGCGTTCAAACCAAAGGTATATATATTATCAAACTGGAAGCTGAGAATGGACAGGTTTTGGAAACGGTGAAGTGGGTGGTGGAGTAAAGATGGTCGGTCATAAGACCAAACATAGGCAAACCATAAACTAAGAAAGTAATTTACAAATTTTATCATATACTATTTCCTGATCAATAGGCTTCGTTATATAATCATTCATCCCAATTTCTATCACCTTTTGTTTGGTACTTTCCATCACATCGGCTGTGATAGCTATAATAGGAATATTTGTGTTTTGCATACCGGCTTCTCCATTTCTAATGGCAATGGTAGATTCATATCCATCCATTACGGGCATGTGTAAATCCATCAGAATTAAATCTACAGAATTGTTTTTTAATACTTCCAAACATTCCAATCCATTATCGGCAAAACTTATCACCGCATTCTTCCACTTTTTTGTAATTGCTTCTATCACGAGTTTGTTAATGGCATTGTCCTCAACAATTAAAATATGTTTTCCTTTCAAATCATAAGCATCATTAGAAGAAGATATTTTGGCTTGTATATTTTGAATGGCGGGTAATTTATATTCCAATATAATTCTGCACAGTGTTCCTTTATTGGGTATACTGCTTAATTCTATGTTTCCATCATGTAAATCGACCAATGCTTTTACAATGCATAGGCCCAGTCCAAAGCCGCCGTACTTGCGTTTGTTATTGATAGTTTCTTGGGTGAAGGGCTCAAAAATTGTATTGATTTTTTCTTTTGCAATGCCAATTCCCGAATCGCTGATGGTAATAATAATACTTACTTTATGTGTGTCTTTTACTAAGGTGTCGACTTCAAACTTAACAAAACCTTTATCGGTATATTTAATAGCATTGTTTAATACATTATTGATAATCTGCCCTAAACGAGTAGCATCGCCCTGTATGATGGCGGGCATATTTTCAGGAGGTGAATATTTAAAATCCAAACCCTTTTCATAAGCTTCCACGCCTGCATTATTTTTAATTTGCTCAAATATTCTAAGAGGTTCAAAACTATTTTTCTCAAGCTTTAATTCCCCTTTCTCCATTTTAGAAAAATCGAGAATATCATTTACCGATGATAGCAAGTTATAGGAAGCGTGTTTAATCACCTCGCAATTATTTTTTACTTTTTCGTCACGGCTTTCTCTAAATGTTAAATCGGCAAGGCCCATGATAGCATTGAGTGGTGTGCGTAATTCATGACTCATATTTGATAAGAAAAACGATTTCACTTCATTCATTTCTTCTGAACGTTGTAATGCGATGGCTTGCATTTTTTCTTTTTCACTTTTTAATATTCGTACCCTCTTTGCCATCGATAAAGACAAAAATATAATTTCCATTCCTGTTCCCAATTTGGGACTATTTTCTACTAGATATGAATTGGGAATCAAACCAAAATTATTGAGAATAAAAACAACAAACCCTGATACCAAAAAGAATATACCGATACTGAAAAATCTGTCAACTGGAATATTGTTTTTATATAATGAGATAACTGAAGTGATTATTAAAACAAGCACAGTCAAGCCTAAAGCATTTGCAATAGGATATGAATAAACCAGAACACTTGGAGATATAAAAATTGCACCGAGCAACACCGCTAGAAGTAAGTATAAGATTCTAAATATATGATATATGGTTCTGCGATAGGTTCGTACTTTTAAGAATGTTTCCCCGTATTTGCCTAAGAAAATGCCTGATATAATAGCAAAGATAATAACCGAATGCTGCGAGAACCAGCCAGCATCGGGCATCATATACTGATAAAAATAACCATCTAATGAAAATTGCATCAAGGCAATAAAAATTACGTACAAACTATAATATAAAAAGCTCATATCTCGGAGAGCAAAAAACATAAACATATATATGATAGAAGCTAACATTAATATGCCATAAAATATACCAAAAACTAGCTGGTCGATATAGGTACTGGCTAACAAACTTTCGTAGGTATGCAGTTGCAATGGCAGGTTTATAACTTCCCCGTCACTTTTGAAATGAATAAATATTCTGGTTTTAACTCCATGCAGCAAACTCAACTTAAAAATCGATTTACGGTGTTTTAAACTTCGTTCTTCAAAAGGAATATTGTCGCCACCTTTTTGAGAAATTACCGTCCCTTGGGAATCGAGTATATATATATCGACTTCGTCGGTAACGGGTCTGCCTGTTTCTAAATAATATATAGTGGGTTCATTTGTATTGTTTACAATTTCAAATTTTACCCAGTAGTGGTGATTCGTAAATCCAAGATTTGATTTTGGATATGCTACAGATTTAAAAACTAAATTAACGTTATTGTCTTTTACTTCTGCGAAAGATAATTTTTGCGTTCCCGCATCTGCAATACTAGCGTAGCTATATAGTGACACTTCCTCATTTCTGCTATTTGAGTTTATAATGAATTGTGCTACTGCCTGTAACTGCTGAAACCCCAATATCATTAAGATTGCTAGGGTTTTTATTATAACACGTTTAATCATACCGTTCGAAAGTAGTGGATTGAGCTATACGAAGTCTGAATTATTTTAGATTCGTATAAAGCCCAATTTTTTAGAGGGGGCAAAATAAGTGAACAAAGATGTAATACCAATACGCAATGAACTAAAAATGAGTTGCATTCAATACTAAGCACTGACCACAACTCATTCTGGTTATTTTTCTACTACTAAACTTAATTCTCTACCTGTCTCACAAATTCCGCATTGGCAATAATTTTCACTTCTTCACCCAATAATATTCCACCAGTTTCAGAAACCATGCTAAAACTCACACCATAATCTTTACGGTTAATTTTTCCTGTCAATGAAAAACCTATGCGTGTATTGCCCCATAGGTCGATAGTTGAGCCGCCATATTCTACATCAAATACTACATCCTTACATACGCCACGCATATTAAGGGTACCCTGTATTTTATAATTTTCATCGTCCACTTTTTCCATCTGCTTTCCTTCAAAAATAACTTGTGGATGATTTTCTGCATCAAAGAAATCGGCTGAGTGCAGATGACCATCCCTTTGCTCATTATTGGTAGAAATTGATTTTACCTCCGCAGTGAAATGTACTTTGGCTGTGCTCAGGTCATCATCTTCCATATCCACTGAAGCGGCGAATGTATTAAATTGTCCTGTAACTGTAGAGATCAATAAGTGCTTTACTTTGAAATGAATCTCTGAATGTGTGGCGTCTATAGCCCATTTTGTTGTTGTTCCGAAAGCTATCGGAGTTTCTGTAGTGTTCATGCTATTAATTTATTATAAATTTTATTCGTTTTGGAAATACAAAATTAGATACCTTTGCTATACTTTAGTTAGTACTATACCAATGTATAGCACTATACTTTAAGATAGCTTATATAAAAACTACCATGGCACAAGCACAACAGAAACCAGTTAAAACGCATGGGGAATGCACCAAAGCCATTCTTCCAGTTCGTGATGCCTTAGATATATTGAGTGGCAAATGGAAACTGCCGATTATTATAGCACTTTCATTTGGCAACAAAAGATTTTCTCAAATGAGCAAAGAAATTCCTGGCATCACGGATAAAATGTTATCGAAGGAATTGCGTGATTTGGAAATAAACCAATTGGTTAAACGCACCGTTTACGATGCGATGCCCGTAGTAGTTGAATACTCCATGACCCCTTATGGCAAATCGCTCGAAAAATTAATTGATGAATTACGCAACTGGGGTTTACTGCATAGAAAGCGGGTAATGGGGAAAGGTAAATAATATATACTTTAACTCTACCTTTTCTGTTTTATAATTGCACCATGAAATTGATAGCTGATAGCGGTTCAACAAAAACAGATTGGGTGCTGATACATGATAGCAGTGAGGCTGGGCGTTACAGTACCCCAGGCTATAACCCATTCTTCTTCGACGCTGAAGCAATATATAACTCCCTTTCAGAAAACTTATTGGAAAAGTTGCAAGCCAGCGAAATAAATGAAATCTACTTTTATGGTGCAGGATGTTCTAGTCCCGAAAAATGCAATATCGTTCAACAAGCATTACGGCAAGCTTTTCCCGATGCAAGTATTATAGTGTCGCACGATTTGTTGGCTTCTGCCAAAGCTTTGCTGGGTGACAGTGCTGGCTTTGCTGCCATACTTGGGACCGGTGCAAACACTTGCTTGTACGACGGAGAAAAAGTAATATTCAATGTTGATTCTTTGGGATATATTTTGGGCGATGAAGGCAGCGGTTGCCATATAGGTCGTAAGCTATTACGTGATTATATGCGTAAACTCATGCCGCAAGACTTGTGGGAAGATTTTAGAGAAACGTATAAATTAGACAATGAGCATATATATGATATATTGTTTAACAAGCCATCACCCAATCGTTTCTTGGCAAGCTTTGCAAAATTTGCACAACAGCACAAACATAGCGAATACATTAGGGCCAAAGTAAGAGACAGCTTCCACGATTTCTTTAAAAACTTGGTAAGCCATTACCCCAATTATACTGATCATACCTTAAACTGTGTGGGCTCAATAGGGTATATCTTTAAAGATATTTTAATAGACAAAGCCGAAGAATTTAATATGAAACCTGGCAAAATAATACAAAGTCCTATCCACGATTTGGTGCTATATCATCTTAAATAGTTTTGGCATGATTTTGAATAAGTGCAATAACCATCATATAATAATAAAATTATGAAAAAATATTCTCTACTCTCTTTCTTAATTGCTGCTATAAGCTTTGCCAACGCACAAAGCGTACCTTTATATTTTCATCTTTCGGGTCATGCAGCTTTGCCCCAATCTAGCTTTCAAACCAATGGGTATGAAAAAGGAGGAGGAGTTCAAATGCTTTTATTGAGCGGTGCGTTAAACAAATATGGCTCCACAGACCCATGGAACAAAGGTTTCAAATTGCAGTTAGGCCTTGGTTTGGAAATTAACCAATTTGGCAAAAAATCTTTTGATATAGATTTATCAAACCCCGTAGGTGCGAGAGGAAACCAAGAGTTAAGTAATACTTCTGTTGCATGGTATGGGTTGGCAAGAGGCTCGTACACCCACAATTTTTTTATCGTGCCATTTGCAGAAGTACTAGTAGGTGCCCGCAATTTTAAAACACGAGAAGTTTTGAGTGTTACTTCCGTTCCAGATATAGACCCTATAAGTACGGATACTTTTAAAGCAAATTTAGCAACAATGGGTCTTGGCTTCGGGTTAGCTATAAAAATTAATGATAACTTTTTCATTGAGGCGAAAACCACCTATTTTATTGGAGGAAGCGGGACTTATTTGCCTGTTTCAAAAGCACAGCAACCCAGTAACCAAGTATATTATTATCCGCAAACATCGAATACCAATATATTACTTACACAAGTTGGAATTACCATTCGCATAGGCACTATGTTTAAATCTTGCGGATGCATTATGGGAATTTGCGGAAGCTTGAGCAATAATGGAAACTATAGCCCCACTGGTAAAACACGCACCAATTCACAACCAACGACTCCCAAAAAAGACCCGATGCAAAGAGGTACAAGTAAAACAACTACTCCTCAAACTCCAGGTGGGTCAACCCCCGCACCGGCAAATACTACTACGCCCAAGAAAAAAATTGAAGTAAAGCCTGACACTACGAAGCCTGTACCAAGGTAAAAATATTTTACCTGCAAATTGAAGAGGGTTTGCCTTAATTTTGAACCCTGTTGCAACACGAGGATATTATACAAGGACTGCAGAAAGGCGATCTCAAATCTATTGCCCGTGCTATCACTTTGGTAGAGAATGAAAGCCAGGGATGGTGGGAATTACTATCAGCATTGCCACATCACAATACTGTTCCCGTTATTGGTTTTACCGGACCCCCAGGTGCCGGCAAAAGCACACTCATCAATGCATTTATAGATTATATTATTAGTAGTGGCGAGCAAAATAAACGCATAGCTGTTATAGCCGTCGACCCTACAAGTCCGTTCACCAAAGGTTCGCTGCTGGGCGACAGGATTCGCATGTCGCAGCATTTTTTACATCCCAATGTATATATACGCAGTATGGCCACACGGGGTAGCTTGGGCGGACTTAGTCCTAAAGTATTTGAAGTGGTTGATGTGCTGAAGAGTTCACATTTTGATTATATAATTGTAGAGACGGTGGGTGTAGGACAGAGCGAAGTTGAAATTGCGGGCCTCGCAGATACTACAGTATTGGTGCTGGTTCCCGAGGCGGGCGATGAAGTGCAGGGAATTAAGTCGGGAGTGATGGAGATTGCCGATGTTTTTGTGGTGAACAAAGCAGATAGAGATGGTGCGGCATCATTCTATAAAAATATATGTATGGTTGCTATTGCAAATTCATCGCACAAATGGCAAATTCCTGTAATAAAAACTATTGCCACAGATGGAAATGGGATTGAAGAATTATATCTTAGTATTATAGCCCATCAACATACAGAACATAATAATGAAAAACGCAGCAAAGTATTGGCGGAGAAGGCGATGCAATTGATTCGAAAAAAACGTACTGTAGATATCGATTTTCAAAAACTCGCAGAAGATATACAGAACGCAAGCAGTAAAAAAGATTTTAACCTATATTTGTTCCTTGCAGATAAATTTTGACTTTAACCAAAACATATAGAATTTGGATTACCATAGGTAAATGGTTGTTAGCTATTATTGGCTTTGCATTTATATATAAACAGGTTTTTTTGAAAAGCGAATACGAACTGCTCAAATCAAATTTCATAAACTATTATACTGTTTCAAACATTATATATTTTCTGATTCCTGCCGCTGTATTAGTTTTTGTGAATTGGGGTGTAGAAAGTTATAAGTGGAAACATATCATCAAACCTCTCGAAAACATTGGCATGGTACAAGCATTAAAAGGCGTGCTGGCTGGTGTTGCTACTGGGTTTTTCACACCCAACAGGGTAGGTGAATTTGGCGGGAGAATACTTTATTTAAATCATGCAGATAAAATATCCTCTTCCATCTCCACAATAGCTGGAAGTTTTGCCCAACTAATTGCAACAGTAATGTTTGGTTGCTTGGCAATGGTAGCCTATAATATTGATTTACATTTGACCAATTATTATATCACTGCTCTGTTATTTTTTATTGCCGTTCTGCTTATTTCAAGCCTGCTTTTATTATATTACAATTTTTCCAAACTTGCTGATTTGATCAGCCTCAGATTATACTTACCTAGATTTTACGACAAATTTGCCCATTTAAAAAATGCGGACTCAACATATTTAAGCAAAATTATGTGGTTATCCGTACTTCGATATTTTACATTCTGTATACAATATATTTTACTACTCTACTTTTTTCAGGTAAATATTTCAATAGAGCATGCATTTATATGCGTATCTGTTATATATCTTTTGCATACTGCCATACCTACAGTAGCTATTATAGAAGCTGGTGTCCGTGGAGCTGGAGCACTTGCTGTAATTGGCTCATACACGCAACAACCCACTGAAATACTGTTAGCAGCCTATACGCTTTGGATAATCAATATTATACTTCCCTCTTTATTGGGATTGTATTTGATTGCCCGCATCAATATTAAAAACTAATGATTTTAGTTTTTTCATTTTTGGGATTATACATATTACTTATTGCACTTATCATTATATATAGTGGCAAAAAAAATGGCGTGATTTATCATTCAAACGAGGTGCTCACAAAAGTATCAGTAGTAGTGGCGGCAAGAAATGAAGAGGACAACATTCTTACACTTTTGGGATGTTTGCTCAACCAAAAATACCCAAAAGAAAAGTATGAAATTATTATTGTAAACGACTATTCCGACGACAATACTGAGAACCTTTTAAAGGGCTACGGACAGCAAATTAAATATATAAATGTCTGCGATTCTATTGAGCAAACGGGAGGTAAAAAAAATGCAATTGCTTATGGAGTAAGCCAAGCAACAGGAGAATTAATTATTACCACCGATGCCGATTGTATCCTGAATCCAACCCATATAAGTGTTATAGAAAAACTATACCGCAGCACTGATGCTAAATTTATTTCGGCACCAGTAATATTATATCATATAGGTAATCCCATTCTTTCACGGTTATTACACCATTTTCAAGTGGTAGAGTTCGGCTCTTTGATAGTGGCTGGCAATGCACTCATTAATATGAGAAAACCTTTGCTATGCAATGGTGCTAATATGGCTTATCCTAAAAAGGTTTTTGAAGAAGTGAATGGCTATGCAGGCAATGAGCAAATACCCAGCGGAGATGATGAGTTTCTGCTGAAAAAAATCGCCGCTAAATATCCCAACGACATACATTTCTTGCCCGATAAAGAGGCCGCAGTGCACACACCTGCCATGGCCACATTGAGTGAATTGGTGCAACAAAGAATTCGTTGGGCTTCTAAACATAAAAATTACAATTCTCTAAACAAGGCAATTTTATGGTTGATTTTTATTGCCAATTTCATGCTATACGCTACACTTCTTTTACCCGAAAATCCTGTATATTTTTTTACACGCTATTTAATCTATAAAATACTTGTAGATGCTTGCCTCACAAGCTTATATTTGAGATACAAAATTAGTATAAAAACATTTATTTATTTGCCCCTAATTGAACTACTGTATCCTATATATTTGGTATATATTGGCATAGCTGCGAATTTCCTTAAGTACGAATGGAAAGGCCGTGTGCAAAAGGCTTAATCAAATGTTTCTTTCTTTTTTTTATAAAATACCGTATTTTTGCTAATTAAAATTTAATGAACTGGAACAAAATACATACCCAAACTACTTTATATATTATAGGGTTTGTTATGTGTATGGGCATTGCAAAGGCTCAACCAGTGGCCAACTTCAGCTTTACCGACTCGATTTGCGGGAACAAAACAGTAAAATTTACCAATACATCTAGTAACGCAAACAAGTTCTTTTGGTTCATCAAAGGCTCATTTCAAACATCCACCAACCTCACCTATACTTTCGATTCTTTCAAAACATATACTGTTACGCTCATTGTATCCGACAATAGTGGAAACCAAGATACCGTGCAAAAAGACGTTCACCTTTTCGATTTCCCGCAGTTCTCTATCAGTCCGCCACCACCAGCGGGTTGCCCTGGAAGTGTGGTATTTTTATTGGCTACTTATAATTCATCTTTTATATATGATTGGAGCCCGACAAGTTATTTGAGCAACCCCAAAGTCCACAATCCAAAGGCGGCACCATTGGTCACCACCAATTACAAATTATTGGTTACCGATACTGGTACCAAATGTTTTGCAAGCGATTCTATCACCATCAGTGTGAAGCCCTGCAATCTGCCTACTGCCAAGTTTACACGCAATAAAATTACCTGTGGTAATTTCGCTGTTACCTTCCGAAACTATAGTACGAAGGCTTATGGAATTTTATGGAATTTTGACGACCCCAGCAGTGGAACTTCCGATACCTCTACCTTAATGGACACTAGCATTACACATACTTTTAGCGGACCAGGCACCTATAAAGTTTTATTAACCGCTTTTGATAGTTTGGGTCTATACTTCGATACTATTTCTATGTATATAGGAGTTGATAGTGTGTTAAAGGCAACTATTGCAACTGCTAACCAAACTATTTGTCCCGGTGAAATTGTGCAATTGGTTTCTACAGTTAATTTGGTGGGAGGTGCCACCGTAATTTGGCAACCCGGAGGCAGTCTCATAGATTCCACGTCATTGGTGGTGGCTGCAAAACCAAATAATACTACGCGATACAAATTGACCTATAGTAGAAACGGTTGTAGTGATACAAATTCTGTTTTGATAACGGTGCTTGCCCCTCCATTATTTGATATACTATTCGACACGGTTTGTTTTGGTACTCCTACTTTTATCAGAACCGCACAAAATATTTCTTCCACACTTAATTTTATTTGGGATTTGGGAGATGGCGACACCAGTACTAGCAAAACCCCCATGCATACTTATGCAAAAGCGGGTGATTATAATGTAACCATTACCGCTACACAGGGAATTTGTTCGCAATTATCTTCCAGAACCATTACCGTAAAACCGCTACCGGAAACAATTTTTTCCTATTCACCAAACGAAATATTTTTTGATAATCCCAAAATTACTTTTGTAGACGGGGGGAAGGATATTGCTCGTCGTTTATGGGATTTTGGCGATGGAATTACCGATACAGATTCTGTAGTAGTTCATAATTTTTTAGATACAGGGTATTATAATGTTTCACTCATTAATTTTAGTGCTTTTGGTTGCACAGACACTGTTTCCCAAACTATATTAATTAGACCCATTATACTACTTTATGTACCCAATGCATTTACCCCAAACAGGCAAGGCCCTATCGAAAACGAAACATTTTACCTTACTTGCAACGACCATTTGCCAGAGTTTCATTTTGTTTTATATAATAGATGGGGCGAAAAAATATATGAGACCTTCGATCAAAAATTTGTTTGGGACGGTACTTTTAAAAACAAGCCAGTTGAAGCAGGACTCTTTATTTGGAGAATGAATTTCCGAATCTCTGCCGAGAAAGGTGAAGTAAAAACTGGTGAATTAATTTTATATAGATAATGCAAAGATCAAAACATTCAGCTTTCAAAACTATAATACTCTCTGCGGTTATTATTTTCTTTTCTTCATTTGTATATGATAATAAAGCAGAGGTGGACCTTTTATGGAAAGCAGAGATTATGCCTGCTTGTACACTAAAAAAAGGTGACACGGCATGGGTGGTACTGCAAACAGATATTCCCAAAGGATACCATTCTTATTCGAATGAAAATACGTCAGATGATGGTCCCATTCTCACTCAGCTCAACTTTGAAAAGAAGAAAAAATATAAACTTATAGGTAAAGATATTATAGAAGGGGAAAAAGAAGTAGTGTATGAAGAAGTGTTCAAAGCTAAGTTTACCAAGGTGAAAGGGCACATGGTGGTGAAACGAAAATTTAAAGTAACTAGTAAAACCATCAAATTTAAAGTAATGACACAAATATGCGACGAAAATGTATGTATACTAAAAGAAAAAGATTTTGAGTTAAAAATATATTAATAGAAATTATAAATGAAAAAAATGAAGTATATATATATATTATTATTTAGTTTAATATTTAATGCTAGTTTTGCTCAAGAAAAAGTGCAACCCATAAAATGGAGTTTTGAAATTAGCCCATTTAAATTAAAGATTGGCGAAGAAGCTACAATTATATTTACGGGAACTGTGCCTTCAACCCAAACTATATATACTTCCGACGACCCACTTTATCCCTGTTTCGCTGAATATAAAACAATGGATGGGTTTAGCTTGCTGGGAAATCTTATTACATTGGGTAAACCAGAAAAACATTATGATGACCTTTTTGGTAGTGATAGAATCTTCTTTAAAGGTAAATTACAATGCAAACAAAAAATTAAAATCACAAAAAACATAGTAAAGATTTCTGGTTCAATTGATGGCCAAACTTGTTCTGATGCCAGTTGTACACAAACAAAATCTTCGTTTAATATACCAATTTCTGTATTGGCTGCAACAACAACTATTATTATAGATTCGCCAAAAAATATTGACACCGCCTCTCAAACTATTATAGAAAAGAAAACTGATACGATTCATAAAACTGATGAAATAAAAGTTGCAACACCCACCAATAAAACTCCCGATGACGACCTTTTGGGTTTCATATTACAAGCCTTAGCGGTTGGATTTTTGGCCATCTTCACGCCTTGTGTATTCCCAATGTTACCTATGACGGTTTCTTTCTTTATACGCAGTGCTGCAAAGGATGAAGAGGAAAAGAAAAAAGCAAAACGCAGAGGTATTCGTAGTGCATTATTATTCGGACTATTTGTAATAGTTATATATACAATTCCTGGGGCATTGATATCGGGAACCAAAGGGCCTGAGTTTAATAATTGGCTCAGCACACATTGGTTGCCCAATATATTTTTCTTCTTAGTATTTATGGTTTTTGGGTTCTCATTTTTGGGGTGGTTCGAAATTATACTACCGAGCAGATTTGTAAACAAAATGGACAGTAAATCGAGCAAGGATTCTTTAGGAGGCTTGTTTTTTATGGCATTCACTTTGGTATTGGTTTCTTTCTCTTGTACTGGACCATTTGTGGGAAGTTTATTGGTAGAGGCGTCAACAGGACATATATTAAAACCTGTAATGGGAATGTTCTTTTTCTCGTTAGCTATTGCTTTGCCATTTGTATTATTTGCGATATTCCCAAATATGCTACATAGCCTTCCCAAATCAGGTGGATGGCTTAATGCGGTGAAGGTTTCATTTGGATTTTTTGAAATAGCCTTTGCATTCAAATTCCTTTCAATTCCAGACCAAACATATCATTGGGGTATCTTAAGTCGCGATATATTCTTTGCTATATGGATAGTCGTATTTTTATTATGGGGATTATATCTTTTGGGTAAAATTAAATTACCGCACGATAGTGATATGAACCATATCGGAGTTCCACGCTTGTTATTGGCTATTATAGTTTTATCATTCACTGTTTATATGATACCAGGCATGTGGGGTGCACCAGTCAAATTACTATCGGGCATTACGCCACCATTGCAATATCAGGAGTTTGATATTAATGCAGGTAGAACAAATAATACTGCTAGCACAGATCCAAATGATATTGACATGAGCAAAGTTAAATATGGAAACTTGCATAAAATGCCAAATGGACTCAAAGGCTTTTTCGATTTTAAAGAAGCTAGTGAATACAGCAAAAAAGTAGGCAAACCCATGCTCATAGATTTTACCGGTAATGCCTGTACAAACTGTCGTAAAATGGAAGAGTATGTTTGGGTAAAACCTGAAGTATTGACTCGTATGAAAGAGAATTTTGTATTGGCATCATTATATGTTGATGATAGACACAAGCTGCCCGAGAACGAATGGTATACCAGCAAAAGGGATGGTGAAGTAAAGAGAACATTGGGTGACCAATTGAGTGATTTTCAAATTACCAATTACAAAACCTCAAGTCAACCACAATATATTATAACGGACGCGGAAGGTAATAATCTATTAGGTAGTGAAACTACAACTTATGATTCAGACGAACAAATCTATATTACATTCCTAGATAAAGGTTTAGCAGCATACAAAGCTAAATTTAAGAAATAGTTAATGTGGCAGCACTATAATTGCTTCCTTATGAATAAACATTTCTGCTATATTATTATCGTATTCTCCTTGCTGCAAGCTTGCCGCACGGATATAAAGGGTACTAAAAATAACAATAAAGCACCTCGTACATTTTTGGTATGCGATACCATAGCCCGTAGTGGTAATAACAGGCTTTCTTCCACAGTACAACTACAATGGTGGGGCGATGATGCAGATGGATATATTTCTCACTATAAATATTCGTTTGATGGTATAAATTGGTTAACTACCAAAATACAAGACTCTGTTTTTAATTTACAAATACCTCCAGGTAAAGATACTTTTGATTTTAAATTTATAGTAAAAGCAGTGGACAATATGGGCTTGGAAGACCCTGTAGGTGCATCACTAGGCGTGCCAGTAAAAAACTCTTCACCCAATATAGATTTTATCATTCCTACCGGTAGTGCTGGCTCTTCTACCCGAAACCCTATTAAAACATTCCCTGTCCTCAAATATTATTGGCAAACCAATGACCCTGATGGTGCAGCAGATGTAGACCATATAGAACTATATTTAAATGATACGAATAGTATGCCTGTAAATGTGCCTGCTAATTTTAATGAGGTGACTTTAGTGGCTAAAAACCCCACTCAAATAACGAGTGATTGTAATATATTACAAGGAAGCAATCAGACTTTGTCAGCAAGTGTACTTAAAGGTATGGTGCTAGATGCAAGCAATGTATTATATATTCGTTCAGTTGATAAAGTAGGAGCAAAATCATTATATAAACCATCGCAAAATATATTTGTGAAAAAAGTACATGGGTCTGTTTTATTGGTCAATGGAATGCTGAGTAGTAGCGGCAAAATAAGCTCACAACAATTTTATGAAACAGCATTAAAAAACATGAATCTATTAAGCTATGATACTTTATTGAGCAACGATATTCAAAATAATAATTATACCGAACTGGCTCCTGACAATCAAACGCAAGCCCTGATATTCGGACTTTTCCCACATATTATATGGTTCACCGATGATGCAAATACCGCTCTCAATTTTGCAAAGAAAACACTTCCCACATTTTTCTCAAATAACGGAACATTACTTATGAGTGTGGCTTTTAATTCTTCGTTTGATACCACAGCAAATTTTCTAGACTTCACACCTGCAAGTCAACTCGTATATATGCCACAAGGTCAAACATACCGACTTAACAATAGTGCGAATATAGACCCAGTAAGTAGTGGCTGGCCCAATTTAGTAAGTAGTTCGCCTCCCTTTGTTTGCCGACCTATATATAAACTAGATAACAATCAAAATTACAATTACGAATATTTATATAATGCACACATCATTATATCGGGTAGTGTGAACAAGACATGGCAGCAGGCAGACAGTACGAATGTGATGATAAAACGTATAAAAACCAGTACTAACAAAACAGATTTTATCATTACATCTGTGCCCCTTGAAAAAGTAAACGGCAATAGCAATATTCAACAATTTATGGATAAAGCACTCAAAACGGAATTGGGATTTTAAATATATAATAGTATGAACGAAGACTTAGACCCCTTAGAAATGGATGTGCTCAATTGCCTATATTTTGTAGAGCCCTTCCAAACTATATTAGAAGAAACTGGTTTGAGCCCAGCAATAGCGGGAGATGTATTGAAAACACTTATTGCCAAAAAATGGGTAAGCCCGATGAAGTTTGATGAGAAGGAACAAGAATATATTCGTAGTTTTATATATGATACCGACCACATGCACGATTATCGATATATGGCCACCAAAGAAGGGTTGATGAAACATAATGGACTCGAATAACTACAAGTTTTTTAATCTATTGTAGTCAATTTTTGTATGATGTCGTGGGTCTTTGGGTAATGAATCAAGTTTTCTTGTTTCAATATTACCTAAACCAAGTTTACTTAATTCAGAAGTAAAAAACGCCTTATCAAAATCAGCACTAGGCACAAAAAATATAATTGGAATATTATTGATTTGTATAATAGTTCCTTCTTTAATTCCTGATATATTTTTTAAAGTATATTCAAGAATAAATGGGAATACGTAGGTGTTATGGTATACAAATGATTCTTTGCAACGACCTAGTAAATAAAGTACGCCGTCATTGCCTAGCCTTCCCGCATCACCTGTACGATGCCACAAACCCGAGTTGGTTTTAATTTTATTATTGAGTTGGTCTTTTGCTAAACCTAAATAATTTTCTAAGACATGTTTCCCTTTTACAACAATTTCTCCAAACTGTCCAACGGAACATTGTATGTTTTCCCATTCATTGCCACTATATTCATGGTAAGTATCTGGCAAAAATTGTATAATACATAATTCTGTTTGTGCATCGGGAATACCGACAGGCAGACCATTTTCTAATGTGTAATATTGAAGTTTATTTGCATCAATGTGGCTAATAGGTTCCGCTTCGGTACTTCCATATACTATCATATTTTTGGCATCTGGAAAAGTATATACTATATCTTTTGCTACATCAGGGAATACAGGCCCACCACCAGTTACCAAATGCTTTACTGTATAATTTTGGAATTTGTTCTCAACTCCATATTTCCCTAAAGATGCAGTATAATATGGAGATGCTACAATACTTTCTATGTAGTACCTTTCTATATCGCTATATATATTCTCTGGTATAAATGTTTTAGGTTTAGATGTTTTAAAACTCGGTATAACTGTGGTTTTTCCATGTCCCAAATTAAGCATCGTAACAATAGGCAAGGTGCATAATTCTGTAAAGTTTTCACTCCCAGCTATTAAATGTTCGAGTGCATTAAACTGCTCAAACAAAAAACCATGTGTGCGATTGGCAGCCTTCGGTATACCTGTACTTCCACTCGTAAGCGTAATTAATGCAGAAACGTTTTCCTCCATCTCAACAGGTAGATGATTATATATATTAGTTTGCTTAGTAATAAATACTTTAAGAGGGATTGTTCTCAAATCCTTATTGAACCATGCAAACAACGTAGCTTTCCAACCCCCTGCAAACCCTTTGCAGTCAATCATTCTGCAACATTGGCTAATACGCTCTTTGTTGGCCCATTCATCAATAAATACAGCTACAGAACCATTATAGAAAATAGCAAGTAGCATAATATATAAGTCTATGCTCATCGGAATATAGACCAAGACTTTATCGCCTTTTAATATATTCTTTTCTTGCAAATATGCTACTTGTTGTAATACTTTTACTTTTAATTGTGCATAGGTAATTTCCATTCCCTTATGAATCAGTGCGACTTTGTCGGGATACTGCTCTGCCGCTTCCAGAAAGAGATTAACGATATTCATTGTTTATAGTGCTTTACCAAATAAGGTATAGTGTCTAAAATCATTACCTGAAAACTTCGCTGATACATTCACGGATTTATTTTGCACGTGCATAAAAGCATGGTATAATTTTGTAATATGATTTTGGGATGCGTATTGCACAATCATATCACAAAGCAATTGAGTAATTCCAGCATATTTTCTTGCAGGATTCCTAGCCAATGTTTTTATTATAATACTTTGCTTACTTGCATCAAATAAATCTGGAATTGCAAATATAAATCCTGCTAATTTACCTGTCACTGTGTCTTCTGCCAGAATAATCAAATCAGGATTGAGAATTGGCATTAGCAGTAAATACAGGTTTAAGAAATCTTTTGATGAGATAGGCGTATACAGAAAATTATGAACAAAAACCTCGCTACACAAATCATATAACAGTAGTAATTCTTTCTCCAAATTGTTCATATCAATTGAACGGATATTTATTTGCTGTTGATCAAATCTTTCTTTTAAATATAAGTATTTTCCGAACGCCAAATCGGTATCGACTTGAGATAGGTAATGTGAAATTGCTCCAAACCCATTTGCTTCGAACTGCTGCGAGTAATAATGTTGATGAAGGTTTTCAGTAAAAAATAGTGGGTTTGTTTGACTATCTATAAATCGATAAGCTTTCCAAGTGCTTCCATTCATTGGGCCAATAATATAAGTATAGTCCTTTTCTTTGGCAATTTCAAATGCTGAATTTAATAATGTTTTTGCAGCTTCATGTTTGTCAATGCATTCATAATTACCTATTGCAATCGCAGATGTATTATTATATAATAAATCTTTGTTTTCATATAATGCCAAACGTCCGCAAGGCATATCCTCTTCCATTAGTAATAAACAAGTTGCTATGCCTGCTAGGGCAAATTGATTTTTAAAACGCTGCGACCTATCACCATACAAATCAAAAGGGAAATTTATAAAATCCTCATACTTTGCATGAAGCTCATTTACCACAATCGTATGATACTTTTCCATCTTATACTTGTATATTAAACATCCATAAATAATTTACCGCAATGCAAGCAAGGGGAATAAAGAAATTATCAGAGCCTTTGCTGGCTAACAGTTCCGTGACGGCGGTGATAACTGACATTAACAAAACAAAAGTATATATATTTCCAAGAATAGGTGCATGGAGAAAATGGGCCAATAAACTTGTTACTATAGCAGCTACTATAATAAAACCCACAAATCCCGAGAGAGATTTTTTGTCGCCAAAGATGTACATAATTCCTATTGGGAAACCTCTACCACAGAGAGCCGCAGCAGGGTCGGCCAATGCCATAACCAATACCGGTTGATAGAACCAAAAATAACTCTGGAGGCCTGTATGTCCTCGCATAAAATCGTAAAATAAAAAACTCATGTATACTGCCACTGGATATAAAATACTCCCATGAGATTTGCGGTCTATAGCATTAATAGAACGAAGCAAATTAAATTTCAAACTTACCACTAACAGGATAACAAATGATGAACAAATACCCAATACCCACCAATGTGAGCTGAATAATATAGGGAACAGCATGGTGAGTAAACCTGAACCTATATGTACCACTTTCCGTGAATGCTCACCTTGTACTTTCAATTTATGATACAATACTTCTGCCGTTGCAAATAAAACGATATATGCTCCCGATAATATAATATAATGTAGTAAATCAGTATTCATATTTTTTGATCAACTATATATTGATTGTAAAAAAAGCATTTATCAATGCTATGTAGTTTGTTGGAGAGTTCCTTTTGAAAAGCAAACTGCGTAGGATAACTTTCTGACAAACGCCTTGGCACCATCAGGTTCCAATAGGCTACACGGGCATTTGGGTTGGAATAGGTAGAAATAATATCTGCGTTTTCTCTCATTTGCCCTTCGCTCATGTATTCAAATATATCCGACAAGTTAAACCCATCAAATTTTCCGTAGGTGCTTAAAATTTCTTCTGCTGTTCCCTGTACAAATTTTATATTCTTTATATTAGCTCTTACTTTCTTCAAGTTTTCGGGTAATAGATATTGGGGCAATTGCGGACTAAATTTACCTGTAAATATATATGATAAGTACTCATTATTTTGGCAAGAAACCGACATCAAATGTTCGTCAGCCCGTTGGTATATAAATTCACCTACATTGAGCTTTACATGTTTCATGAATTCAGGGGAACGGCCTGCATTACCCATTACCTTCTTGCTATAGAACAACTTGAAAAGCAGTTTCCACCGCCATGAATTCCATTTGTAATTATAAAATTTTGCTTGTTCTATTTCTGCTTTTTTGTCTAGTAATTTCTTAGTAGTTCCTTTCGAATGAATAAAGGGTAATACCCATTTGCGAAACAAAGAAAAATATTTTTCGAATTTTCCCGCATGTATAATACCTTTTTCTATATCGCCCAGATGCTGGTCAAAATATTTTTTAGCGTCACTATGCAATTCAAGTCTGAAAGATTTATATATCTTTACTCTTTGGCTACTGTCCGTAAATCCCAAGAATGCCAATAACTCATCGTCCTCAAGCTGAGTGATAGCAAGCTTTTTCAACTCGCATAAATATAATTGGATGGGGTTCAAATCTCCAGCAACTATAAGTTCCGGATTTAAGGTGAGTAGCGAAAAACTATTATCGCCCGCTGATGCAATAGAGAATATCTTCCCCCCTTGTGCGGTTTTTAATCCTTCTAATAATACAGATGAATCTTCCCAACAATTGGCATATCTTATAATATCAAAATTGGTATTTTTGAATTGCATGGTATTATATAGTTTCTAAAATTTTTATATTTCCTGTCGAACCATCCATCTCCACCCAGTCTCCTGTTTTCAATCTTTGCAATAGTCCTGAAATACCCACCACACATGGTATCCCCATCTCGCGTGAGACAATAGCTGAGTGGCTGAGCAAACTTCCACGTTCCACCAAAATGCCTGAAGCAGTTGGAAATAATGATACCCAGCCTGGGTCGGTGCTGCTGGTTACCAATATATCTCCATCTAATCCTTCGGCTTCGGAAGGGTGTGTCAATACCCGTACTTTTGCTTTTACAACACCTGCACAGCAAGGAATTCCCTTTAAGTCTCCTTCCAAAATTTGCATATTTTTTTCTGCAGCCATTTTGTTGCCTGCATATAAAGGTCCATAACTTTTTATCCTTTCTGCTGGATTCATCTTTTCAAAATCGAGATACATTTGTTTGCGAAGTAAAACTAAATCTTTCAAATTACTATGCACGAATGTTCCCTTAATGGCTCCGAAAATTTCAATTTGTGTTAGATAAAAAATATCAGCAGCGTTTTCCAATAAATGTTCTGCATAGAACTTATTCCCTATCTCCGTAAAAATATTCCTCACCATGGCAAAACCTCTGGTCCTTTCGTAGCGAAGGTTTTCACGATTGCTCACTAGATACCGTGCTTTGCCCATGATATAATTGAAGAAGAATTTTTTAATGGGTTTATTTTTTAACTTATTATATATAAACAACTCCGCTTCTTTCCTCACTTTGGGTTCT
This sequence comes from Bacteroidota bacterium, assembly GCA_034439655.1. Classification (NCBI taxonomy): domain Bacteria; kingdom Pseudomonadati; phylum Bacteroidota; species Bacteroidota bacterium. The sequence goes on from JAWXAU010000159.1 coordinate 33,087, forward strand.
GTATGCACACCTCTAATACTTTCTGCTTTCAAATATCCTTTTAATATTTGGATATACATTTCTGGTTTTTGACGGTACGTAATTGTTTCCAATTTAAGTTCGCCCACCGTTCTATCTCCCCAACGATCCAAATATTTATCTATTTTTTGCTTGAGTTCAAAATACTTTTCATCATGAAGCATTCTCCATATTTTCAGATTGTCCTTTTCCTCAAATAAAGTTTTATATAATATATTTTGTTTAATAAAGGAGACAAGTTCAAGCCCCATCATAACAGGCTCCACAGAAACAATATCGCCTGATCCTGCCATCAAATCATTATGTAAATTGCTATGTTCATCACCAGATATTTTCACCACCAATTTTTGCAAGAGTCCGAAATATATCATACAAAAAAAGTCATTGGTAAGTGGTGCTTTCCATTTTTTCACCAAGGTATCTTCAAACTCTAGATAATCATTCATCAATTCATCAGGTCTGCGTTGTGAGAAATCTATCTGTTTATATGTGGTAATAACCTTATTGAAATGTTCTAAGAATTCTCTTCGTTGCTTGTCTACCGTAAACAAATTATATAATACAAATCGAATAGCACGCAACACATCCATATAATCACGTAATCCTGCTCGCTTAGGCTCTTCCGTATTAAATGATTCCTTAACACCCATCATTTTCTCCATGAACTTGGCATTGATGGAAAAGCCAGGCAATAGTGCCAAGGCATTATACCAATTATTCAAATTATAATATACACGTCCATATATATGTCCCAGCATATTGGCATATACTTCTCCATTGGCTGCAATCACAGAGGGACGAATACCCATGATGGCACTGAATTGCCGGTACACACTATCATACATTTTCGCAATAAATGAAAAAGTTAGTGGCAGGGTGAAACCCGGGTATGATTCTATAATATTACTATTGTCCCAAATGGTGGATTTTGCTCCTGAATCAGGCACGTGCACATGGCTAGTAATAGGACGAGCCTGCAATAAGTATAATATATTGTTTTTATAAGCAAATTCTATATCTTGGTATTTGTGAAAATACTTATATAATGTATTTAATACTTCTGCTACTTCATAAATTTGTGCATCGCTCAAAGAAGCCTGATTTTGCTTGCCTTCGGGTACTGCTACTATTTTTACTCCTGATTTATTCTCAATATCAAAAACCAACATTTCAGTTTTTACTGCAATCTGTTTTTCTATATTGTTTTCTTTGACAGTAAATGTATCTGCTAATAATTCTCCCGATACCAAACCTTCACCCAACCCATATAAAGTACTAATCGTTTTCACAGTTCTATTTCCGTCCAATGGGTTGATACCAAAGCCCACCCCAGCGACATCTGCATCAATCATTTCTTGTATAATTATAGATACAGGGACAATTCTACTTTCACCTGCATTATATACTTTTACCCTAAGTGCGTATGCCGATTTCCACACTTTTTTAATGGCATTATATATTTCATTGAAGGGAACATATAGTAAAGTTTCATACTGTCCTGCAAAAGATTTATCTCCAGTATCTTCTGCAATTCCCGATGATCTTACTGCAAAATATTTAGATTCGTCTACTCCAAAATATGCTTTTAAAGAACTTAGCAGTGCATCATCAAATATATAATTGTCAATGATAGTTTCTGGCTTTTCGTTAGGATTGCTTTCAATTTCGTAAATAATAATCGCTGCGGGAACTACTGCATAGTCGGGTACTCTGAGTCCTATACTTTGCAAATGAAATAAATTCCAAGCTTTCATACCAGTGATTTGTTCATCACCGCTTTGTATTTTATAATCTTTAGAAAAAATAATTTGTTTCATAATAGATTATATAAGATTGCCAATCATGGGGCCTGCACCTAAAATTAAATACATACAGATGCTCCAAATTCCTGAAGATAATTCAATTTGCTTGGCATATTTTGTTTGCATATTGCTCCTGAACATCAATGCGGGTATACAACATACCACAAACAATACAGCCAATATAATATATGGACCCACATTATAATTTGCATAATAACAAGCACCCATTGCCAGCATCATAGTTCCCAATAGACACAATATCCAATATATGGGAGCAGCTTTATGACCCATTAGATTGGTATAAGAAACAACACCAGGTTCTTCCTTATCTGGAGTTTTTATTTTGCGACCTATCTCCAATACAATTCCATTCATAAACGAAACCAAAAAGAAAAATATCAAACCCTTGGGAGCAGAAGCTCCCGCCAGGAACCAATCGTAGCCGCTTGCGTACACATCGACCAAAGGTATAATAAGCATGTGCGATACCACATACCAAAATTGTCTTTTTCGCAACCATTCTACTATAAAGAATTCTTTCAACATTAACATCATATATAGCATCGCTACTAAATACAATATAATCATATTGGGGTAGGTAAATATTTGCACGAGTATTTGCAAACCTGCTACACAAAAACCTATATATTTTAGTTCGTTTAAAGATATAATACCACGGGGAACTGGCAAATAACTTCTATATAATTTATCTTCTTCAGCATCCTTATGTTCATCGCAAATTCGCAATAATAAAAACAAGGTAATGGTATTAAATATACAAACCAGATAAGGCTCCCATGCTATGAAACCATCGGCTCCACGGCAAATTCGAGAATACGATATGGCAGAAAAACTAAATGCTGCGATGAGCAAACCGTGTGTTGCAAACGGAAATCTTTCTTTTTGATATATATAAAATCGTTTGATGAATGAATCCATAATATACAATTAAGTTTGTTTGAATTATTATATATAATTTCTACCTCCGCGGATTATTTTTTTCTTCCGAATATTTTATGTGCTTTCGAAAAATTACCAGACGCCATTGCTGCGGCAATAGATAGTTCGCCACAGAGCACGGTTGCACCGCATATTTCTGCAAACTTTCGTGCCGAACCAGGCCCCACACAATCCAATAAATTTAAACATTCGCGTTGGGTGGGTAATCCAGTTCCGCCACCCACCGTACCCACCATCAAACTGGGCAAAGTAACTGCTAAATATAAATCGCCATTGCCCACAACTTCCATCCTAGTAACACCCACAAAAGCTTCCGATACACATGCTACATCTTGCCCGCAAGCCATAAATATAGCAGTTAATCCATTGGCAAAATGCCCTTGAATGCCGATGCTTCCGCTCAATACCGATGCTACTGAAGAAGTTTGCCAATATATAGCAATATCTTCGGGCGTGGAACCCAATACTTCTTTTACCACCTGCCGCGTTATTTGTGCTTCGGCAGTTACTTTTTTTCCACGCACGGACGAAAATGAAACTGCGGTAGCTTTTTTATCGCCTGCATAATTACTTTCAATATACCATTGCTTTGGTTTTATGGGCAAGTGTTCTATTATATAATGACATACAGCATCAGTACATATCGTCACCATATTTTGTCCTGCGGCATCGCCAGTTGTATAATCAAAAATCATCACAGCTTGGTTGCCTTCCATATTCAATCTGAAATCTTCCAGTTTTGCATGATTGCTATGTTTACTTACAATTTCGCGAAATACTTCAATTTTATCCAGAACCCAAAACATAAAGGTACCCAATTCGCTCAATGAATTAAATCGAAAAACAGGAGCTCTTTGAACAGCTTCGGTAAGGCAAACCGAGGTTATACCTCCGCATAGCCGTGATGCTTTTGCACCTCTGTTATACGATGCCACCAACGCCCCTTCACTAGTAGCCATTGGCACATAGAAATCGCCCTGTGCAAGCGTGCCGCTTATATGGAGTGGCCCCATAATTCCAGTTGGTATTTGGGTCATTCCTATATAATTTTCTATATTGCCCCGCAAAGATTCTGTGTCTTCAAATTTTGATACCCCGGTTAAAAAGGGCAACTCCATGTTCTTTTCCTTTTTTATAAAATCTAAACGATGCTCCCAAGCTTCCTTACTCCAAGAAATAGGACCCGGAATGGAAGGGCTGATACCTGAACTTTCTCGCAACTTCAAGTCTTCGAGTACTTGCTCGAAAGGCTTGATACGGGTAAATAGTTCAATAAGTTTGCGTGCTTTTTCGCTGCTTGTCGACATAAATTGTTAATTATTAAAGATTGACAAAGATATGTTTACAATTGGTAATACAAAATCTGATTTATCGTAAAGTACAACCAAGAATTGTATAAACCATTAAGAAGTTAAGGGGCATTAAGCATATTTATACCAATTCTTAAACTAAAATAGTTCTCCGCCTGTGGCGGATTTGGTTTTTAGAATGGTAATGCCGAACTACATCCCGAAAGCCCCGCTTAATCCCGATAATTATCGGGATGCGGGGGGTTTAGCCCCTTTCTTTTCGACTATTATATATTGAGTTTCGGTATTACTTAATATTCTTAACTCTTTCCCGCCGCGGCTGGAATATTATGTTTTGTGCTGTAAAGAGAATTGTAAAAAGGTCTATTATATAATACCCTCCCTATTCAAATCATGAATATGCAAAAGGCCGACGTACTTCCCTGAATCGGTGACTAGAAGTTGCGAAATTTTATATTCTCTCACTAGCTCCAAAGCCTCGGTAGCCATAGCATTTTTTTCTATTTGCTTGGGAGCAGTATTCATCAAATTCGTAGCCGTAGTGCCAGCCAAATTATCAGTTTTTTCTATCAATCGACGCAAGTCCCCATCGGTTATAATACCGCATATCTTATCACCATTAATTACCGCAGTTGCACCTAACCGCCCACTACTTATGGAATATATAACTTCTTTTAAAGGTGAATCAGGATTTACAATTGGTTTTTCTGATGATATAATATCACCAACTTTCATATATAATTTTTTGCCCAAAGCACCGCCTGGGTGAAACTTGGCAAAATCTTCAGGACCAAAATTTCTGCATGATAATAATGCAACTGCAAGTGCGTCACCCATCACCAATTGAGCCGTGGTACTGCTTGTGGGGGCAAGGTTATTGGGACATGCCTCGGTGCTTATGGTGCAATTCAATAACATATCAGCATGTGTGGCCAAGTAAGAATTTGTATTGCCCACCATCGCTATCAATTTATTGCCTGCTCTTTTCAATAATGGGGTGAGTACTTTTATTTCGGAAGTCTCCCCACTTTTACTAATTGCTATTATAATATCATCTTGTTGCAAAGTTCCCAAATCTCCGTGCACGGCATCGGCGGCATGCATAAATACGGAGGGCGTTCCCGTACTGTTGAGCGTAGCTACAATTTTTTGCCCGATAATGGCACTTTTGCCAATGCCCGTAACCACTACTCTTCCCGTGCTTTGTATAATACATTGTACCGCATCTGCAAAACCAGAATCTATATGTTGTTCCAAAGCCAATATCTCCGCAGCTTCGGTACGAATAGTTTGTTTGGCATTGTCAATGATTTCTTGGGGTGAGAGCATGGGCTTTTTGTTTGGAATTTGTGGTGCAAATATATGGGGGAGTTTGCAGTTTTTGGTAGACAGTTGTGACCCTGAACGTTCCCGAAAGTATTCGGGAGACAGGTGTAGTTTAGTGTACCTGAATAAAAATGAATATATAATACTTACTAAAACTATCACTTAGTAATACTGATTATATATATAAAAGTGACGAAAAATACCCAGACATAAAAAGTATTTATGTGATTTGGATATTTGGGAAATAGGGATACCATTGAAACGACATTTATAAGACAAATAAGTAAGTTAGCTGTAATTTGATATGAAGGTAATTTTTCTCGATATTGATGGAGTTCTTAATTCCATGGACCATTTGGATAGCCTGATGAAAATAAAACCATACAAAAAAAAACTTGAGCAATTTGATGAAATTACTCATGAAAAATTTGGTGAAAAATTTGATTTTCGTTGCTGCAATTGGCTCGAATATATTATTGGAGCAACAAAAGCAAAAATTGTTATTTCATCAAGTTGGAAAGAAATAGGAATTGTTGGATTAAAAGAAATGTGGATTAAAAGAGCTTTACCAGGAGAAATACTGGATATTACCAAGGAATTAAAATCCTCCAGAGGACAAGAAATTGATAATTGGGTTATTGAAAATAATCCTTCATCCTATGTTATAATTGATGATACCGCAGATTTTTTTTTACACCAAAATAAAAATTTAATACTAACCAATAGTAAATTTGGACTAACAAGGGAACTATCAGACTTGGCAATTAAAATTTTAGGTACATAACTAATCTGATAATAATCTATAAATTGGGTTAAACAAACTACCCCAAACACGGGTTTTGCAATTATAGCCCGAGCCATTTTGCAAGCAGATTGATAAATGAAACGGGTTAGTGTCAAATGATTCAGATGGTTATAAAACACAAATCGGCTCGGGTGGGAAACGTTATAAATTTTTGTTTTAAATATTACCAATTATTACTAGCTTTGTGAAAAAAATTATGGCACGAAACACCTGTGTTTCTTTGGGTAATTATTTTGAAACCTTTGTTGATAGCAGCGTTTCAGAAGGTAGATTTAAAAATGCCAGTGAAGTTATTAAAGCTGGTTTAAGATTATTGGAAGAAGAAGAAAATAAAATTAGGACACTTAAAATTGCCATAAACGAAGGAATTGAAAGTGGCATTGCTGAAGACTTCAATCCCAAACTTCATCTTAAATCTTTAAAAGCCAAAAGGAAAAATGGCTGAGTATAAACTTACTAAAAAAGCTGTTGAAGATTTATCTAAAATTTGGGACTACACATATAGAGCTTGGTCTGAAAATCAGGCAGACAAATATTATTGTCAACTCCTTGAAGTTTGTCAAGAATTAGTTGAGAATCACAATTTGGGCAGCAATTATAACGACATTGGAAATGAAGTTTTGGGCTGCAAATCTCGCGAACATATAATTTTTTACAGAATTCTTAATAATAAAGTAATTGAAATTACTAGATTTCTTCACATAAGAATAGATTTGAAAAACAGGATTCAAGAATAAAACTGCAGTTAACATATATATAGCTAAATTTCAAAAATAATATTACACTATATAATAAAAGTGAGAATTATATAAGATGAAAAAATCAGAAAAAAAATTAAAATGATTGTAGAAAAAACCAAAACGGGCTTTTCTGCTTTTTCTGAGGAATATCCAATATTCACTGCAGCTAGGTCTATTAGTGAGTTAATAGATAATTCATACGAAGCGGCGAATCTCTATTTTGTCGATGATAAAATTAAAATAACGCACGATAATTTAAAACTTGAAATTGATTTCAAACACTTTTTTAAATATTATAAAGTTTTAAATTCAAAATTTTTGGCTAATAAAATAGGAAAGAATCCTACTCTTTTGTCACAATATGTACAAGGTCATAAAAAACCCTCGCATACACAAACAGAAAAAATATTATCAGGTGTACATCAGATTGGTCAAGAACTTTCGGAGATAAATTTGATATATAGACGATAATACTATAATAAAAATTCAAATAAACATATTTTTTTACCATCAGAACAATATTAGAATAAAACAATATAAACAATGAAACAATATTTTTTAAGACAAATTAAATCAGAAATTTGGGCAAACAAAATGATAGCAGATGCTATTGAAAAAGCCCACGAACCTGCTGAGAGAACCTTAGTACTTTTTTCACATATACTATCTGCATACAGTATGTGGTTAAGCAGAATAAATGGTACCGCAATTACCTGTACACTTTTTCAGGATAGAACTTTAGCCGAATGTAAAATATTGATGAATGAAGTGTTCGAAGGTTATACAAACCATATAACAAATGCCGATGAAAATGAATTAAATAGAATCGTACATTTTACCTTTCCGCTTGATGGAAGCAAACGCAAAATGGCTGTCGCCGATGCCCTCACACATGTGGTAACACATTCATTCTATCACCGTGGGCAAATTGTAACAAGCCTAAAAGGAAAGATAGAACCATTACCGCTTACAACGTATATTGCTTTCGCAAGTGAGATGGATTCTTAGTTAAAAACTAAAAACTAAAAGTGCTTACGCCACCCTTTTCCCGAATACTTTCGGGAACGCTCAGGGTTACAACTGTAAACTAATATATTATGACACGAATAGAATTAATTAATCAGATTTTTGATCAAACGGATTTTACAAACTACCTCGAAATAGGTACTGAAAAAGGATTTTCTCTATTGCCTATCAAATGCAAAAACAAAATCTCGGTAGACCCTTTTTACAAGATAAAATTGCGTACAAAACTGAAGTGGCTTATTAAAATTCCTGCTAATTTTAATAACAAATATTTTGAAGAAACAAGTGATGATTTTTTTGATAAAAGAAAAAAAGTATTACAAGATTTTGGCTCAATTGATATCGCATTTTTAGACGGTCTTCACACCTTCGAAGCTTCGCTAAATGATGTATTAAATTCACTTAAGTATTTAAACCCCAAAGGTATTATAATCATGCACGATTGCTTTCCACCCCACAAAGCAGCGGGCTTGCCCACTAGAGATTTCCCCCGTGATGACGAACAACAAGTTGAAGGTTGGACTGGTGAATGGTGCGGTGATGTATGGAAAACTATTGTATACCTACGCACCAATTTATCTGAGCATTTGGATGTATGTGTTATCAATACCGATTATGGATTGGGTATTATAAGGATTAAAAGTAAAAATGATACCGATTTAAGTATTGATAAAAAATCATTCGATGAAATTGATAAGATGGATTACGATGCTATGATACAAAATGGTGCATCAATGATAGATTTGAAAAATGTTGACTACGCAAAGAAAATCATTGAAGAAGTTGCGGCTAACTTTCCAAAAGTTTAAACCTTTTGGAAAGTTTAAAAACAGCCCAATGTGTGAATTATGTAATTATTTAACCTTGTTATGTAATTTTTCTGAGCATCGTGCTGTTCATATTTGCGTATGAATAATTTATTTAGAACTATCATTGCTGGTTATACCGCAAAAAAATTAGGTGGTGGATGTCTAGGAACCATTATAATTTTTATAATTGTATATATGATGTTGGAACGGTGTTAATACATCGAAACGCTAAAAGGAAAGATTTCTTTTGTTACAAAGTAATTCCCTAGCTGGCAAGGCGAATGCTTGATTTTAAACGAGATCAAAATGTGGGAATTATGTAATATTTTAAAATGATTATATAGCATTGCTCTCGCGGTACTATCTCACTTTTGTGTCAAGTATCAATATAAGGATTATGGCAAAAAAAGCAATAGACAAAGTTGAAAAAGTGATGCACGAGTTCAAGGAAGGCACTTTAAAATCGGGCAAGGAAGGGGACGGTGGGATTGTAAAAAGCAGAAAGCAAGCAATAGCAATTGGGTTAAGCGAAGCAAGGGAAGCAGGTGCCAATGTACCAAAAAAGAAAAGCAAATAATGCTATGCAGAAGACTAACCCGAAGAAAAAACTCTTCAAAAAACAATCGCAGCCCCATCCAGGCATGGAATACAAAATGGATCCTTTGCCAATATACGACAATGATTTACTAGGAAGCAACAAACTCTTAAACAAAAAATGTATTATTACTGGAGGAGATAGTGGGATAGGAAGAGCAGTGGCTATTGCTTTTGCAAAACAAGGTGCAGACATTGCTATACTTCACCTTGAAAGCGAAAAAAGAGATGCAAATGCTACTGCCAAATATATACAAGAAAAGTATCATAGAAACTGCATTGCTTTGGCCGCTGATATTTCAAAAGAAGGTAATTGTAAAACAGCTATTCACACCCTAATAAAAACATTTCATAGTATAGATGTATTGGTGAACAATGCTGCCGTGCACTATCCTGTTGATGATATTTTAAAAATTACTACCAAACAATTAATCGAAACTTTTTCGGTAAACATTTTTTCAATGTTTTGGCTTACAAAAGCTGTGTTGCCATATATGAAGAAAGGTTCTAATATTATCAATACTACCTCGGTAACAGCCTATCGTGGAAGTGGGGGCCTGTTAGACTATAGTGCCACAAAAGGAGCCATAGTTTCATTTACACGAAGCCTTTCTGCTAATTTAATGGAAAAAGGAATACGGGTGAATGGTGTATCACCTGGCCCAGTGTGGACGCCTTTGGTACCCGCAAGCTTTTCCTCATCCCAAGTGGAAGTATATGGTACTGATACACCTATGAAACGACCAGCTCAGCCCTCGGAAATTGCACCTGCTTATGTGTTTTTGGCAAGTGACGATGCCAGTTATATTTCAGGGCAATTTATACATGTTAACGGTGGCGAAATTATAAACGGATAATATAATAATATATATGAAAGCAATTTGGAAAGGAGCAATCAATTTTGGACTGGTAAATATACCTGTAAAACTATATAGTGCCACCGAGCAAAGTAATCTTGATATGGATATGGTTGATAGCAGAGACATGAGTAAAATTCGTTTTCAACGCGTAAATGAAAATACGGGGAAGGAAGTGAAATGGGAAAATATAGCAAAAGCATATCTGTTAGATGGTGAGTTTATAATGTTAGAGGACGCTGATTTTGAGCAGGCGGCACCCGAAAAAAGTAAAATAATTGAGGTTAACCATTTTATTGATGAAGGTGAAATTGATACCATCTATTTTGAAAATTCATATTATGTGGAACCAGAAAAAAGTGGTGAAAAAGCTTATGCGTTATTGCATGAAGCTCTCGCAAAATCGGGCAAGGTGGGCATTGCTCAGTTTGTGTTGCGGACAGCAGAAACAATAACCGTATTGAAACCACTTAACAATATTTTAGTATTGAGTAAAATACGATTTGCACAAGAAATACGAAGTACAGAAGATTTTAACCTCCCTGCAAAATCTGTGGTGAAGCCCGCTGAACTAAAAATGGCCATCTCACTTATTGAACAATATACAGAACCTTTCAATATTGAAAAATACAAAGATGAGTATGCCAGCGAACTGCTTAAAGTAATCAAAGCCAAAGCCACAGGCAAGAAAATTAGAGGCCCAAAACTAAAAGTAAAATATAATAAAACAGATAACCTCATGGATCAACTCAAAGCTAGTTTATCGAAAAAGAAAGTATCATAACACAATGAGCTTATCACTATATAAAAAGAAAAGGAATTTTGCAAATACACCAGAGCCCGATGCTGCAAAAGGAGTGAAAAAATCGACACTAAGTTTTGTAGTGCAGCGGCATCATGCCTCTAATTTGCACTATGATTTCAGACTAGAAATGGAAGGCGTACTGAAAAGTTGGGCTGTACCTAAAGGTCCTTCCATGGTAGCTGGGGAGAAACGCTTGGCAGTGCTCGTAGAAGACCATCCATTACCTTACGGAAAGTTTTATGGAGAAATACCAAAAGGAAATTACGGGGCGGGCACTGTAGAAATATGGGATGCAGGAACCTATCGCACTATTGAAGAAAGTAGTAATGAAGAAAAAACATTGCTGGCACAGTTATATAAAGGGGATGTGAAATTTATAATAAACGGCAATTATTTACAAGGTGAATTTGCATTGGTACGTATGAATGATGGTGAAAGAAAAAATTGGTTATTGATCAAAAAAAAAGATGGATTTGCACAAAATAATTTTAATATAGAATCATTGCCGCCATTAAAATCAACCAATAAAAAAAAAGTAAAACCTGGCAGCAAGAATATAGCAGTGCCTAAAAAAGCACAACCTCTAAAAGAGGACCCATTCCCAACAGAAGTTATTAAACCAATGTTGGCAAAACTTGGCGAGACCGTAATAGACGATACAGATTGGCTCTATGAAGTAAAGTACGATGGTTATAGGGCAATCGCCAAAATAAATAATGGTAAGGTGGAAATGTTTTCACGCAATGGTAATAATTTCACCAACACTTACCAACTATTGGTAAGTGAATTGGCAACCATTCAAGAAAATATTATTTTGGATGGTGAAATGGTCATAGAAAATAAAAAAGGGGTAAGCGATTTTCAATTATTGCAAAACTATAGTAAAACCAAACAAGGAGTATTAAAGTATTATATATTTGATTTGCTTTATTTGAATGGCCATAGTACCGTTTCGTTAACCTTAAAAGAAAGAAAAGAACTGCTTGAAATGTTCTTTAAGAATTATAATTTTAAGAACATTTACAATTCCGCTTTTCAAATCGGCGATGGTAAAACTTTGTTCAACAAACTTTCTGTGAAGGGTTACGAGGGAATCATTGCAAAAGACCCCGATAGTAGGTACCTACTAGGTAGACGTAGTGAAGCATGGTTAAAAATAAAAGTGACTATGATGCAAGAAGTTGTTATATGTGGGTACACATTGCCACAAAATAGTCGTAAATATTTTGGTTCACTTATACTGGGATTATATGATGGCAAAGTACTAAAATATATTGGAAATTGTGGTACTGGATTTACAGAAGTTTCGCTTAAGGAATTGCATACTTTTTTTGAGAAATTAAAAACCACAGAATGTCCCTTTATTATTCAACCAAAACTTGCAGGTACAAAAGGCAAGCCCGTATGGCTAAAACCTAATTTAGTATGTAATGTCAAATTTTCTGAATGGACACAGAATGAGCACATGCGAGTACCTGTTTTTATGGGTATTCGCACCGATAAAAAAGCGGAGGAAGTTATTAATGAAACTATAAAAACAACAGAAAAAACTAACAGCCAATCCGAAAAAGAAAAAACCATAATTATAGCAGGCAAAAAAGTAAAGTGTACTAATATAACAAAAGTATACTGGCCTGAGCAAGGTTATACCAAAGGCGATTTACTTAATTATTATCAAACAATTTATAAATACCTGCTGCCGTACTTAAAAAACAGGCCGCAATCATTAAATAGGCACCCTAACGGGATTACAGGCCATAATTTTTACCAAAAAGATATGGAAGTAAAGCAATTGCCTGATTGGATTAAAACGGTAAAGTTGTATTCAAAATCGAACAACTCATATATTAACTATTTACTGTGCAATGATGCAGCCACCCTTATTTTAATGGCCAATATGGGCTGCATAGAAATCAACCCATGGCATAGCACCTTTATGAATGTAGATGAACCTGATTATATGATCCTTGATTTAGACCCGGGTAATATTTCATTTGTGGATGTAGTTGATACTGCTTTGGTGATACAAGAAATATGTACTGAAATACAAATTCCTTCTTATTGTAAAACAAGTGGTGCCACGGGTTTACATATTTATATTCCACTGGGAGCCAAATATAATTACGCCGAAGTAAAAATATTTGCAGAATTATTAGCGGTTATTACTCACAGCAGGCTACCACATACTACAAGTATTGAACGTTCAGTGGCAAAACGTCCAGATAAAATATATATAGATTTTTTACAAAACAGGAAAGGGCAAACAATAGCAGCCCCCTACAGTATTCGTCCCAAAAATTTTGCAACTGTTTCTACCCCGCTTTTATGGAAAGAAGTGAATCATAAATTAACGCCTGAAAAGTTCACGATAAAAAATACAGAAAAGCGATTGCAAAAAATGGGAGATTTGTGGCAGCCTGTTTTAAAAAAAGGGATCATACTTGCCAAAGCACTGAAATTAATCGAGAAGTTATAAATTACTATATAGTTTTGAATAGCAATTGTATTATAATACATTCAACACTTGTTCCTTCACTTTCTCTAGTTCATCCTTCATTCCCACCACCAGTTGTTGTATTTCAAAATGGTTTGCTTTGCTACCCATTGTATTTATTTCGCGTAGCATCTCTTGGGCAATAAAACCAAGCTTCTTCCCTGATTCGGCTTCATCAATATTTTGTAAAAAATAATTTAAGTGTTGTTGCAAACGTGTTTTTTCTTCTGCAATATCTAGCTTTTCTATATAATATATAATCTCTTGCTCCAAGCGGTTATTGTCTATATTCTCGGGCAATATATATTTGTTGAGTTGTGTTTGTATTTTTTCTCTTACGGCAATTAATCGGGCTGGCTCAAAAGTAGCAACTTTATCCAATTTTTGTTGAAGGTTATTGATACACTCTTTCAAATGGTTCTCGATAGTTTTTCCTTCATCAGCCCTAAAAATATTGAGACTGGCACATGCTTCCAAAATTAATTTTTCGGTGAGAATCCAATCTTGCTCAGCAAGTTCACGGTCGTTGGGCACTAGCACTTCGGGCAAAGTGAGTACTTGGTTATATATACCTTTGGCTTCAAAATTCATATTTTTGGTTGCCTCTCGTATCTCTTTTATATAATTTGCCAGTACCGCCCCATTAATGGTATTTGCAAGCGATGCTTCCGATTTATATTGCCAAGTTATATTGCATTGTATGGTGCCACGCACTATTTGTTGGTTCAACATATTCCGTACTTGCAATTCTTTGGAAGAAAGCAAGCGAGGCAACCTGAGGTTAAATTCTGCGAACTTCCCGTTGAGGGTTTTAATCTCTACTTTGGCATGTAGTTTTTCGCTTTCGAACCTAGCAAGGCCATATCCAGTCATGGATTTTATCATACTGTAGCTTTTTTATATAATTTATTATTTACCAAAAACACTCCTGCAAAAATAAGTAAGGTATACCCTGCTTTTTCTAGCGTCATTTTATCTTCTCCAGCCATTTCTGCAAGTAAGGTGGTCAATACTGGCTGCAAATATATATAACTTCCCACCAAACTAGAACTTCCATGCCTTAATGACCATGCATTGAGCAGATAGGTAACAAAGGAAGAAGCTATAATAATAAATGCGATATATATCCAGATTTGTGAAGGGATTTGTTCCCATTTTACTTCAGAAATTTCAACAAGGCCAAAGGGCAACACAAATATACTTCCATATAGAAATGTCCATTTAGAAACTGTGATGGGATTGTATTTCGACATTAAAGGACGGGAGTATACCAAATAGAAAGAATATATAATAGCATTTATTGTTATCATTAAATCGCCGGCTGCTGTTTCGCTGCTGAATTTTAAATCGGGACCAGCTATTAATAAAGTAGCACCTGTGGTGGCAATTAATACACCTGCTAGTTTGCCTAATGTGAGCTTCTCTGTTCCATATATAGCGGCCACTATCACCACAAATATGGGTGTACAAGTCATTAAAACCGCACCATTGATAGGCACTGTATTGGCAAGCCCTTTAAAGAACAATAACATATTTGCCCCAACCCCAAACACGCTGCAAATAATAAATTTGATATGGTCTTTTTTGTCAACTATTTTTTCCTTAACAAATAACTGGTGAATTAAGAGATATAATAATGCTGATACGGAAACTCGCAACAAAATGAAACCAAAAGGATGAATATATACATTCATTACCTTGCGGGCAATAATAAATGTAACGGCATATATAAGTGCTACAACAAATAAGGCCAAGTGGACTTTTATAGAAGTGCTTTTAGAAATCAAGCCACGAAAATCGGTGAAAATTCGTATAAAATACCATTTCTTAAACTATAATAGTTCTACGCCAACGGCGGATTTCCGTATTAGAATGGTAATGCCGAACTACATCCCGAAAGCCCTTTCGGTATAATACCAAAACCCTTGTGTATGTTTTTATTTGGTGGTGATATCGGGCGTTCGCCGCGACGAACACCCGATTCTTAAATTACAAAATAGCTTTATCAGTTACAAACTCATCAACCAGTTCTTTGATGATGCCGTCTTTGAGACCCACATTGGGGGCATATATTTTTTTGATGCCTGCCCATTTCATGATGGAAAGATATATTTTCAAAGCAGGCTCTATCACATCTGCTCGGTCAGGATTTAGCTTTAATTTATAGATACGCTCTTTCATGGTATGGTCTTTAATCATATTGCTTAAAGATTTCAACTTTTCAAAACTGACTGAATCACGGTCGCCAATACCCAGCATACGCAGCGATTTATTGATATTCCCTCCTGTTCCGACTGCCATAAGCGATTTCAAATTTTTTGAATTAGATACAACCCAATTATGCATTTTGTCCCATTCTTCATCAGTTACATTGCCATATAATAAACGAACCGTACCAATATTGAACGACTGAGAATATACAGGTTCACGGTCATGGATAATCGTAATTTCAGTACTGCCGCCACCTACATCAATATTTAAAAAATCGCCATCCTTAGGGAAGAAGTCCATGACAGACTCTAAAATTAACTTTGATTCTTCATTGCCATCAATGATTTCTATATGGATACCTGTTTCCTTTTCGATACGTTCCACAACCTCTCGTCCATTTTTAGAATCACGCATGGCCGATGTGGCACAAGCCCTATAATGCGATACATGGTGTACCTCCATTAACAGTGCAAATGACTGTATGGTTTTAAGTAATTGGACTTCTTTTACCTCCCCAATAAACTTTTGACTGAACACATCATCGCCCAAACGGAGAGGTACACGGATAAATTCGGCACGCTTCAATTGTGTGCTACCGTTTTGCATTACCCTGTTAATGATAAGCCTGACGGCGTTTGAGCCAATATCTATGCCTGCAAGTTTCAAATTATATATGATGAAAATATGAACTGCAAAAATGGTTGATATATGTTAAATCTATGTGAACAAACTATCAACGGATTTTGGGCCTCTAAGGGTTTTATTATTTGTCGCCGAGCAGATAAGATGTAAACCATTGAATGATTTATCGAAATCTTCAGAGCGTTTTTTCAAAAACTAAACCCAATACAAAAGCAGCATTTATTACTAAAAAGATAATACCAATGTTATTAAAATAATATAATTTGTTGAGTGGGTCCTTTATTTTATAAATACCCCAAACTCCTATAATTAATAAAAACAAGCATATTAATAACCCGGCTAGTTCAAAAGCAAAAGGCAATGCAACACTAGGGAACCAAAGAGTCAAATATAATAATAATAGACTTCTTTGTACTTGCTTTATATTGGGGTTTTCTATATTCCTAAGTGATATTATTGCTGCTACAATAAAAGGAATACTGGTAAATAAATTCACTGCGATTAACCAATCTCCCCATGCAAAAGGATTGAAAAAATAATAGCTTACTAAAGTTATAGATACCGAAGCTAACCCTGTAATATTAATCCAACTTATAATTTTTACCGACAGCTTCATTTTTCAGTAGTCAAATAGTTTATAACTTTTACGTGATTAGAATTTATATAATACTATAATCAGCTACAAATACTGCAAACTACAAGCTCTCAGCTGTCAACTCAATGAAACACCAACACCTTACCCACCTTATGTTGAAACGCGTCACTCGTATTTGCGAAGATGAGATACACCCCTGTATGAACACGCTCGCCTTTAAAATTTTTGATATCCCAAGTGGCAATGCCACCGCTTGATTGTATCTCGTTTACGATGTTTCCTACAGCATCTGTTATCTTGATATTAGAATTATCGATGAGTCCTTTAATAGTTACATTGCCATGATAGTTAGAGTTTACGGGATTGGGAAATATAACAAGACTATCATAGTTTTCTGCACCTTGGTTGGCATCACCTTTTACAGATACCATTCCTTTGTCGGTAGATATAAATACCTCGCCAGTGGTAGGATTCACGCCAATACGTGATACAAAATTAGATATAAGCGGGCTATTGTCTTTGGTATAATTTTTCAATATTTTCTGTCCATCGGCACTAATCAAATATGCCCCATTTCGTGTGCCCACCCACTTGCGATTTGCAGGATCAACAGCTACACAGTTTACCACATCCTCCCCAAAAAGCCATTGCGGTTTGCCATTTACTGTTATCACAATTCGCTGTGCATCGAAATTGGTTTTTGTAGAAAATATATTGCCCGGTGAATAAAAAACTACCAAGCCTTTTTTGGTGGCCACCCACATATTGCCCTCTCTATCTTTGGCTACCTGCGATACTTCCAAATCGGGCAATAGCCCGCCCCCTACATCAGTTCCCAATAATTTGGAACGTGGTGGCCCGGGATTATTATTATTATTACCTTCGTCGAAAACTATGATACCTTTTCCGCGTGGTGCAACCATCCATTTTTGGCCAAGATCGTCGAGAACAATATCTACAAATACATCGGATATACCTGATAAGGAACCTAAATTATATGATTCCCATTTATAGTTGGTATCCATTTTTACTATTACATCCTTAGTGCCGGGATTTGAAATCCAAAGGTTTCCTTTGTCATCGAAAGTGAGACCACTAATTTGAAAAATAGAATAGGTGCCTAGTTTTAAACTATCCAATTTACACCCATTAACTCCAGGAATAAATGCTTGCGTTACTTTGTTGTTCACCATCTCAATTAACCCATACCCGAATGAGCCGATATATACTTTTTTGTTAAATGGATTCACGGCTATTTTATAAAAGTCACGCATATTATCCATGATAGGATCGGGCTGTGTATAGTTTATCCATTTCTCACCGTCGTAAAGCGAGAAACGATCATTCCCATATAATGGCGAAAATATTTGGTTAGGACCCGTGGAGGCCGTCCACAGGTTAGTTTCATCGAAGCACATATCGGTTAGCCTTTTGCTTGTGGGGCCATTGGGAGAGATAAACCCCAAGTTTCCATTCGCTTGATATACGATTAACCCGTACGCATAGTCAGCTATATAAATATCGTCATTCTTTATTTGAATAACATGCCTTTTTTGTACTTCCACAATTGCTTTAACCAAGCTTTTGTTTTTTAATATTATAATACTATCACCTTTGTTCACAATCAAACTACCATAGTTACTTTCCAAACTATATAACAGACTTTTTCCTATACTATAATAGTTGCTAAAAACACCATTAGCATAAGTTTGGAGTGTACTATCTACGCCAACTACAATTGTGTTTTCATGATTAATTATATGTGAACAGCCACCCCCTTGGTATATATACTTCCACTGATGGTAATCGGCTAGGTTAGGTGAAAGGATAGATGCGGATATGATACCCGTAGGAGTAGCGGCAAATATTGAATCCTCTTTGATGGTTAGCGAATTTATTTCTACCGAACTTCCTCCCTGTCCTAAATTTTCATACGATTCCGATATTTCGCGTTTATCTAAATCGAATCGAACAATACCAAAACTACATGACAGATAAGCAAAATTCTTATGATAATATATATGATTTATTTGTTTCTTACCAATAATAGGTGTTTTTAAAATATCGGGGTAATGTGAAACATTCTCGTTTTCTATAATATCAATATTGGTATTAGCATAAGCAACCAAGAATAATTTTTTGCCCTCATTGTATCTTATCAGTGTAGCCTCCGTTTCTCCCAGTCCTTCCACAGTGGTAAAAGTGCGAACTGTATTATAGGTGGGGTCATAAATAAAAAGACCGCTATTGGTTGCAGCCCACACCTCACCACTTCCCTCGGTTACATTGTTTACATGCGTAAAAGGCATGTGGGCTTTCCATGTTCCAATTCTCTGTGCTGCCACATTGCCCAAAAAAAACATGCACAAAATGTATAAATTTATTCTTCTCATTATTTACAAGATTTCAGAATCTCCAATTTGGTTGCAAATTACCACGAAGTTTTGTCAAAAAAAACTTAATTGTTCAAACAGTCAAGTTGTTAAAAATCACTGCATCGCAACAATTTTTTGCAAAAGCACCTTCGCTATATTTTCATAACTTTGGGCACTCCAACCGCCCACATGGGGCGTAAAAACACAATTGGGGTGATTGATTAAATAATCAAAACGCTGTTTTTCTGCGTGGCTGAGTATATGCAAATTCTCGTTTTCAAACACGTCCAAGCAGCACCCAATTATTTTTCCTGATACTAAATTTTCGACCAAAGCATTTGTGTCTACAACGCCCCCCCTACTCAAGTTCATGAGTATCATATTTTTTTTGAAGGATTTGATAAATTGATCGTTCGCATAATGCTTGGTTTCGGCATTAAGTGGTATATGAAATGATATAATATCTGCTTGTTCAAAAATAGTTTCTAAATTACCCGCTTTTATATAATTATTTTCTGTAATATCTATATACTTATCGTAGGCCAAAACATTTACCCCAAAGCCCGATAGCATACTGGCAAAGGCTTTTCCTGTATAACCATAACCAATAATTCCAATGGTTTGATGTTGCAATTCGATACCCTCATTTCCATAACGATCGATTATATATTTTCGTACTTGCGAATCACCCCAATTTATACGGTGCAATAGGCTCAATAACATTCCTACAGCATGTTCACCTAAAGAATTTGCATTGGCTCCTGCAGCATGTATACAAGCAATATGGTGTTGTTGTGCATACAGTTCATCCACATTGTCCATCCCTGCACCAGCACGGGCTATAAATTTTAACTGGCTTGCATTGGCCAATAATTCTGCATTGATATTGGTTTTTGAACGAACTACAATACCTTCATAATTTTGTATAGTTTCTATAATCTGTTCTCTGGAAATGTTAGGTTCATAATCTACTTCAAATCCTTTTTCCAGCAAGCCTTCCTGCATGCATGGGTGCATTTTTTCGATGATAAGTATTTTCATTATTGAGCATTTAATGGAGCTGCCAATTGACTCCTCCTACGCAGCAAATTTCCAAATACATAATCTTGCAAAATCATCCCTTCCTTATTACCGTTCTTAAATGCATAATACCGATCGGTATCATACTTCGATGCCTGCATACTTATGGGGTCAAACTGTGCCTTGGTACGATCACTCACGTGCTTGGCATGTATTCTTAGCACATCTGGCTTATGGTCATTTTGCGTAACAGTCAATATTACCATAGGTTTTGACTTATATATAGAGTCCATGTTTTCTATAGTAGTTTCAGCACCAAAAGCTTCGGCTGAAACACCTTCGCCCTTTTTGCCATTGAAAAATCCTTTGATATAATATATAAAGCCAGAATCAATTTTTGTAGTAATGGTTGGCGATATAGTATATGTTGAATTGTGGTAATCTACCTCATACGATTCGGCCATATTATCTGGGAATTCCAGTTTAACAGATTGTATATTGTCTGGTTTAATTCGGAACACCATCCGGTTACGCCATCGTTTCAAATCGGTATGAAACTGTGGATTGAGGATGCCTTCAAAGCCTGGCACTTCTACTACAAATGGTTCCGACGAACCTGCCAAAAGCATATAAGTACCGTTGCCTTGCGAGTTGCCCTGACTTATAAAATAGGTCTTGAAAATTTGATTACTTTTATATACTTCTACTTTTGTGTGCGAGACCGAAATTAATTTAATAACGCTTTCCATTTGACTTTGAGGAATGGGGGTTTTAACCTGAAGCTTTTGCAAAGTTTCGAACATTTGGTCTAAGTATGCCGAATTCGCTTCATAGGTTTTATTCACCATCCATATTCCATTTATATTTTCGAGCAAAATATCTTTACCGTTTTTTTCTACCAAATATATTTTATTGATTCCCGAAGTATCCTTAATGGCAAAATCTTTTAATGCCTTATTCCCAAAAAACCAACCTTGCTTATTGCCCCAAAAGGCAACACAAAGTAGTGCAATAAATACGAGGAGGATTATTATAGTTTTGTTCATTTTTTTGTGAGTTGTGGGTTGCTAGATGTGGGTTGTGAGTTGTGAGTCCCGATAACTATCGGGTTGCTGTCGCCTTATGGTCTCGCAACTCACAACTATATAACGTTCAAACTAAGTATTGCGTTGCTTTCTAATAAAATTATTGATATAACCAAATATAACAACCAGTAAAATAGGGAATACAATATTGAACCATTGGTACTGGCTTTTATATAATTTTATTTTTTCGCGGTCGAGGGGTCTTATCTCTACCTTTTTACTGCGGGCATCCATCAATTTTGTTCCCTCCACCAAGTATTCAATGCAGTTCATCAGAAATTTTTTATTACCGTATGTTTTAGGTATTTGGTCCGTATTGTCAAAGCCTAAGGGTACTATTTCATTACCCCGTTGTACCAATACTTTATTTTTTATAATATCACCGTCCGATATAATAATCATGCGATTGTCGTCTATCTGATTTTTATAGCCTAGCAGTTTGGTAATGCTATCATTACCATAGTTTTTAAATATAGAATTGAACTTGCCTTCTAATAAAACCGCAATTGGTAAAAATTCACTTCGATACAATATCATATCTTGCTGCTTAACCAAACTACCCTCAATGCTTAATAAAACTGGGGCTTGCAAGGTAGTAGCATGATCGCTCGAGCGTAGCAAAACGGTTTTTGTCACCCCTTCGCGACTCACCGTATCAAGTGTGCCACTAAACATGCCAGCTACGGGTTCTAAATTGCGAACAATTGGGTGTTCACTTTGTGTAAAATATAATGGAGCAAAAGTCCAAGGTTTAAACACAGGGCGTGTGCCCCCATTGGCCAGTTTTTCGGTGAGTTGGATACGGGTACATGCAAGGTCTTTGAGTAATACTGAATTTAAACGCACGCCATATCTAAACAACATTTCTTCTAAACCAGTGTTCACAATGGGTGCAAAGGTTTGTCCGCGGCTTTTGAGGCTATCCATTTCGGCTCTAACGTTTTCTACCAACATCAATAGTTTGCCGCCATGCATCACATATTGATCGAGTTTGGACAAATCATAATTCTCGAATAGTGAATCGGGTTTTGCTACAATCAAGCAAGCATACTTATTAAGTTCTGCTGCTGGAAAATCACTAATCCGAATTCTTTCTACATCATAATAATCACTGAGCTCATTGGTAAGACTGGCGGTATAATCCTTTCCCAACTCTCCATGCCCCACAGTATATGCAATTTTTTTCTTTTTAATGTTTACACATTTTTTCAAGGCATTGCTTATATCATATTCTAAATTTTCGATGCTTTGGTTAAGGGCAATTTCTGCCGGCATTCCAAACTGTTCACGTAAAAAATTCATAGGAAATTCCTTGGTGCCTTTAAATGAAACTAAGGCTCCAGGGAAAATAGTTTTGCGAGAAAATTCATTCTCTTGGTCTACTTGCAAGGAAGTGGGTTTCAACCCCAAATCGATTAATTGTTGCATACGTGAATGCCGCTCCTGCTTTTCTTCCACAGTGCCCGAGGAGTCCATGATTTCGGTATTGGGATCTATAAACTCGTACTGTATTTTTCCATTAGAATAGCTTTGAAATTCATCTAATGTTTCTTTCAATGATTGTTGTAAGCGTTTGAAACGTGCATCAAAATCGCCTTCTAAAAATATTTTAAAATATACTACATCGGGAAGCGAGGCTGCAATTTCTTTGGATGAATTTGATAAAGTAAAACGTTTCTCTTTGGTTAAGTCCAGCCTAATAAAATTGGTAGTCGCCACAAAGTTGAGCAATACCAATAGTATACCCACCAGAGTGATTTCTATAATAGCTTGCTTCTTGTAATTTTTCATATACTAATTACCATTTCCTACTTCCAAACACCGTTTTACTTCCCCATAAAAACATCACAATCACACTTACAAAGTATAATATATCTCTACTATCCACCAAGCCCACACTTATATTTTTATAATGGGTTTCTATACTGAACCATTCTACCAATCTATCATAAGTACCGAATAATTTGAAGTCGCTCAACAGGCTGAAACCTTGATATAGGAAGAAGCACAGGAACATGGAAACCAAAAAACTCACAATCTGGTTATCAGTAATTGCACTTCCAAAAATTCCGATGGAAGCATATACAGCACCCAAAAAAAACAAACCTATATAACTTCCCATAATAGCTCCCGTATCGAGGTTTCCTACTGGGTTTGAAAGTTTGTATACTGATACATAAAATATAATAGTGGGTATTAATGAAAATAAAACCAACACTACCGAAGCGAAATATTTTGCCAATACAATTTGCCAATCCGTAAGCGGTTTGGTGGTGAGCAATTCTATAGTTCCTGATTTTTTTTCTTCGCTAAAACTCCGCATGGTGATAGCCGAAATCAAAAATATAAATACCCAAGGTGCAATATTGAATAGCGTGTCCAGATTGGCATAACCGCCATCGAAAACATTATAACCTGGAAAAACCCACATAAATAATCCGATAGCCAATAAAAAAACTATAATAACCACATAGGCTATAAGCGAACTTAAAAAACTCCTGATTTCTTTTACAAAAACACTATACATTTTTTACTGATCTTTTTTTGTCAGGGTTTTAAATACGTCTTCCAATTTTTGCTTTTCCAGACTTAATCCTAGTAAATTCATATTGTTTTCGTAGGCTGCTTTATTTATTTGTTCGCGTATATCTTTATCGCAAATAAGTCTGTATTGGTTGCTTTGAAGTCTTGTTATACTCTTTACGCCACCCATTTTTTTGAGTATATTATCATTAATTTCTTTTCCAAACTCTACTATAATAATATACTCTTCTATCTCTTGCTTGCCAAGGTTTTCAGTAAGGTCATCCGCTACTATTTTTCCTTGATTTATAATAATAACTCGCTTGCACATGGCTTGTACTTCTTGCATAATATGTGTAGAAAGTATTACAGTGCGGTCTCTTCCAATTTCTTGAATAAGGTTGCGAATATCTACTATTTGATTAGGGTCGAGACCCGAGGTAGGTTCGTCCAAAATCAATACTTTGGGATTGTGCAGCATGGATTGTGCGAGACCCACACGTTGCCTATAACCTTTGGAAAGTTGCCCAATTTTTTTATGTGCTTCAGGAGTTAGCCCCACATTGCTGATCATTTCCTCCACACGCTTTTTCGCTGTTTTTCCCAATCCGTGAATTTGTGCCATAAACCTTAAATATTCACGCACATACATATCGGTATATAAGGGGTTCAATTCGGGTAAATACCCAATGACTTTGCGAACCTCCAGTGGCTTTTCTGTAATACTAAAATTGCAAACTGTGGCAGTGCCCGATGTTGGGGGAATATAACACGTCAGCATTTTCATGGTAGTCGATTTGCCAGCTCCGTTAGGCCCTAAAAAACCAAGTACTTCACCCGGTTTAGCCTCGAACGATATAGAATCTACGGCCTTTTGGGTGCCATAGTGTTTGCTCAAATTTTCTACAATAATCGACATGCTGTTTTTGTTCGTTGCAAAAATACAGGTTTCTATCAGTTATACCGATATGGTATCTGTTTTAGAAATTTGTTTTCTAACAGATACACAGTCGGCATTACCATTCTATGCAACAAAAAAAGCAAAAATATTTTTTGTTGCAAGAATTGGTATTACTTTGCAGCCCACATGATTTTTTT
Source organism: Bacteroidota bacterium (assembly GCA_034439655.1). Classification (NCBI taxonomy): domain Bacteria; kingdom Pseudomonadati; phylum Bacteroidota; species Bacteroidota bacterium. The sequence continues at coordinate 58,182 of JAWXAU010000159.1, forward strand.
GTACGACTGTTTCATCGCCCTGTATTCTTTAGTAGCCAAACTAATGGCTATAGCAGGCCACAAAAAGGCCAAGCTATGGGTAGAAGGAAGAGCTGGGGATAGAGAAGAATTTAAAAAGTATGCACTACAGCAGTCTCCCCTCAGGGATTCGCCGCGGCGAATAGTGGGGCAAAGCCACCAAACTCTCTGGTTCCACTTCGCTAGTCTCGGTGAGTATGAGCAAGGTCGACCTGTTATGGAGAAATTAAAATCGGAGCGAAAGAATATAAAAATAGTTGCCACTTTTTTCTCGCCCTCGGGATATGAATATTGTAAAGATACCCAACTCATAGATTATAAATTTTATTTACCTGCCGACATAGAATCAAATGCGAAAAAATTTGTGGAATTTATTAATCCCAGTGAAGTTTTTTTTATCAAATATGAATTTTGGTATCACTACCTGCATATATTAAAAGAGAAGAAGATTCCTGTATATTTGGTGTCGGGATTATTCCGTCGCAAGCAAGTATTTTTTAAATGGTATGGTGGACTTCACAGAAAAATGTTGTCCTGTTTTACCCACTTTTTTGTGCAGAATGAAAGTGCTCAAAAACTATTACAATCATTGAACTATAATAATGTAACAGTAACAGGAGATACCCGATACGACCGCTGTTTGCAGATAGCCGATACACCTTATATAAATGATATTATTAAAGACTTTATCGGACAAAATTTTTGTTTGGTTGCTGGTAGTACTTGGACAGAGGATGAGAATATAATTTTAAATCATACAGATAAGTTCAAAATTATTTTAGCACCACACGATATATCGCGTTCTGAAAGTTTATATAAACAGTTTAGCGATTCGGTACTATTTTCACAGTACAATAATAATTCTGATAAAAACATATTAATCATCGACAATATTGGCATGCTTGCTAATATATATCGCTTTGCAAGTATTGCTTATGTAGGCGGGGCATTTGGTAGTGGTTTGCATAATATTATAGAACCATTGTCGCATGGAAAACCTGTAATTCTCGGACCTAAAACTGATAAGTTTCCTGAGGCGGCAGAAGCCATTAATGCAGGAGTAGCTCATCAAATAGAAATGGCAGACGAATTATATATCATCGCAGAAAAATATATCAGTAATGACACGTATTTACAGCAACAACAAAACAGGGCAAAACAATTTGCAGTAGGAAATAAAGGGGCTGCTGAAAAGATTTTGAGAGGACTGTACTAACCTCCTAATACTGCCCCGTCCTCAACAATACCAAGGTACAAGCCTCCATATATGCTATACCATTTTCATCGAGAAAACTATATAATTCTTCGTTTTCTGTTCCTGGATTAAATATAATACGTTTGGGTTTTAGCTGCAGCAAATCATTATAATACTGCTTTTGTATTTGAGGATTTATATACAATGTTACGGTATCAAAATTATCGTTTTCCGGAAATTCGTTAATGAAACGAACGCCATCAATTTCATCTTTTTTTATACTGAGCAAAACCACCTCATGTCCATGGCTACGCAACAGTTTAAAAGCCTTATAGGCATATCGTTCGGGATTGGGGCTTGCACCTATTAGTAATACTTTTTCCATTTCACAAAAATAAATCTTAACATTGCAAGTTAAATGGAAGAAATCATAATACCCTCCGAAAAACTGCACCGCTTTGTGGTTCAAGTATTTGAACATGTCGGTTTTTCTGTTGATCATGCCACAGAAAGTGCAGATGCACTTTTGGACGCCGATTTACGCGGAATCGACTCACATGGTGTCGCCCGTTTATCGGGTTATTTGCGATTACTGGAATCAGGCCGTGCCAATGCAAAACCAAATATATATATAACGCGTGAAACACCTTCTACCGCTAATATCGACGCCGATTTGGCTTTAGGTTTAGTGTCTGGAACTTATGCCATGCAAGTAGCGATACAAAAAGCAAAAAATGTAGGAACCTCATGGGTAACTGTTCATAACTCAAATCATTTTGGAATTGCTGCACACCATGCCATGAAAGCTTTACCACACGATATGATAGGAATTGCGATGACGAATGCGAGTCCACTTGTTGCACCCGCAGGCAGCAAACAACGAATGCTTGGAACCAATCCGATGTGCTTTGCATTTCCTGCACACAATCAAAATCCCGTTGTGGTTGATACTGCAACTTCCGCAGCCGCAAATGGAAAATTGGAAATTGCACAACGCAAGAATAAATCTGTGCCCAAGGGCTGGGTACAAACTGCAGATGGCGAAAATACAACCGATGCCAATGCGTTAAAAAATAAAGGTTCCTTGCTGCCTTTGGGCAGTTTTGAAGAGTTGGGCTATCATAAAGGTTACGCTTTGGGAGCAGTGGTTGATATATTTTCTGGCGTATTGGGAGGTGCGAATTTTGGCCCTTTTGTTCCACCCTTTGTCAGTTTTTTGCCTGTATTGCCCAATGCCCCCGGCAAAGGAATCGGGCATATATTTGGAGTGATACGTGTGGATGCTTTCCAAGAGTTGGATGACTATTATAAAAATATGGATTTGTGGATTGAAACATTTAAAAAGTCAACTCCAATTAATATAGAAAAACCTGTTTTAATTCCTGGCGAACCAGAGCATAATAATGCGGAGTATCGTATGCTATATGGAATCCCCTTACATAAATTAGTATATGATGATTTGGTGGAAATAGGAGAGAAGTATGATATAGAAGGAATAAGGAAGGAATAAGGAGTAAGGAGTAAGGAGTAAGGCCATACGGCAGATGGCATGCCCACTTGCTCCTTACTCCTTACCCCTTACTCCTAAAATAAAAATATAAAATTCAAAACATGAAAATAGCATTAGTCGGTTACGGTAAATTATCCAAAATAGTTGAACAAGTTGCAAAAGAACGTGGACATGAAATTGGGTTGATTATTAACTCACAAAATTTGCATGAATTTACCCAAGAAAATATATCAAAATGCGAGGTGGTTATCGAACTTAGCACTCCCGAAAATGCATTTGATAATATATTAAGATGTATAGATTTTAAAATACCTGTGGTGAGCGGAACTACTGGGTGGTACACGCATTTGCATGATGCAGAAAAATATTGTGTAGAACAAAACGCTTGTATGCTTACGGCAACTAATTTTAGTCCGGGCGTGAATATATTTTTTAAAATTAATGAACAGTTGGCAGGATATATAAACAAATTAAAAGACTATCATATATCTATCGACGAAATACATCATATACATAAAAAAGATCATCCAAGTGGAACAGCTTCTACATTGGCTGCGGGAATTTTTGCAAACCACAAGGACTATCATACTATCAAAGCTTCTTTGGAAAATGAAAGTATGGAAATAAATTCAGGAGAATTGTCCATTTTAAGCAGACGAGATGGTGAAGTTCCTGGAACACATCAGGTGAATTATGATAGTGCTATTGATTCCATTCAAATTACGCACACCGCCCATAACCGCAATGGCTTTGCACTGGGAGCTGTTTTGGCGGCTGAGTATATATATAATAAGCAAGGGGTTTATTATATGAGTGATGTTTTGGGCTTGTAACAATACTCATTAGAAGCAGAATATTTTAACCACAGTGTTACACAGAGTTGGGCACAGAGTTTCACTGAGGGGGACAGCTTGTTAGACTTTCCACACCAATTCGTGCAAAGTTTCTTCATAAAGAAATGGTGGGGTTGCCTTATTCTCAAATAACTTTGCACCATCATGGCAAAATCAACTTATAACGAAGACAGCATACGCTCGCTCGACTGGAAAGAGCACATACGCCTAAGGCCGGGCATGTATATAGGCAAACTGGGCGATGGCTCAGCAATGGATGACGGTATTTATGTGCTAGTAAAAGAAATCATTGACAACAGTATAGACGAGCATGTAATGGGCAATGGTAAAACCATAGAAATCACTATATCTGACCACAAAGTAATGGTTCGTGACTTTGGCCGCGGTATCCCATTGGGCAAGGTGATAGACTGTGTAAGCAAAATTAATACAGGTGGGAAATATGATAGCAAGGCTTTCCAAAAAGCAGTGGGACTGAATGGTGTGGGAACAAAAGCGGTGAATGCCTTGTCGGCTTATTTTAAAGTGCAAAGTGTGAGAGATGGCCGTACTAAAATTGTTGAATTTGAACGCGGTGTTATACTAAAAGACCACAAGGAAGCAAAGACCACGGAGGAAAATGGAACTATTATAACTTTTACACCCGATGAAACCATCTTTAAAAACTATAGATTTATTCCCGAGTTTTTAGAGAATCAAATTAAGAATTATGCATACCTAAATGCAGGCCTTGCACTATATTATAATAAACAAAAATTCCAATCAAAGAATGGGTTATTAGATTTGATGACGGAAAAAACGAATGAAGATACGAACCGTTATCCCATTATACATTTGAAAGGCGATGATATAGAAGTTGCCTTTACGCATGCCGACCAATATGGTGAAGAGTATTATGCATTTGTAAATGGACAGCATACAACCCAAGGTGGAACACATCTATCAGCTTTTCGTGAGGCGATGGTGAAAACCATTCGTGAGTTTTATAAAAAAGATTTTGAGGCTGCCGATGTTCGTGCATCTATTATAGCTGCAATTTCCGTAAGAGTGCAAGAGCCAGTGTTCGAAAGTCAAACAAAAACCAAACTAGGTTCGCAAAATATAGCACACGATGGGCCAACAGTTAAAATGTTTGTAAACGATTTTCTCAAAAAAGCACTAGATGACTTCTTGCATAAAAACCCTTCGGTAGCAGATGCTCTACAGAAAAAAATAATGCAGAGTGAACGCGAACGCAAAGATATGGCAGGCATTAAAAAATTGGCCAATGAGCGTGCAAAAAAAGCAAATCTTCATAATAAAAAATTACGCGATTGCCGTTTTCATTTGGGCGAGGAGAGTGATGACAAAACGATGGAAACTACTTTGTTTATTACCGAGGGCGACTCGGCTAGTGGCTCGCTCACCAAAAGTCGCAAAGTAGAAACACAAGCTGTATTTAGTTTGCGTGGCAAGCCTTTGAATTGTTACGGGCTTACTAAAAAAGTAGTATATGAAAACGAAGAATTTAATTTATTACAACATGCACTTAATATAGAAGATGGTATTGAAGGTTTGCGTTATAACCGCATAGTAGTAGCCACCGATGCCGATGTGGATGGAATGCATATACGTTTGTTGTTGCTCACTTTTTTCTTACAATTTTTTCCTGATATTGTTCGCAACGGACATGTATTTATTTTGGAAACACCATTGTTCAGGGTAAGGAATAAACAAAAAACTATATATTGTTATGATGAAGCAGAAAAGCAAGTTGCCATGACGGAGCTTGGCAGCAAGCCTGAGATAACGCGTTTCAAAGGACTGGGAGAAATATCTCCGGGCGAGTTTGAGCAGTTCATTGGTGACCACATGCGATTGGTTCCTGTATTCTTAAAATCAGATTCTAATATACAAAAAATGCTCGAATACTTTATGGGCAAAAACACACCTGACAGGCAAACATTTATTATAGATAATTTGCGTGTGGAATTGGATGATTTGGTGGAGGCATAGTGACTGCTGATATCCCCAGTTTTGAATTTTGAATTGAATAAAGGGGAGCAACTTCAGCTACATTCACATAAATTTGTACCATATAAAATTAATTAATTTATGAGGTCAATTATAATTATACTTTTAGTTTACCTAACACTAGTAGGTTGTTCAAATGGAAAAATAGATTATAGGAAAACTAAAAACGGATGTATAGTTTTTAATTCAAGTGATGACTATGCCAAGGATAGCCTTAAAGAGCACAAGGAAGAACCGAATACTGTCAGAATTCTTTCTGAAGAAGAAAAAATATTTGAAGATAAGCAAAAAGAATCATCTGAAGCATATTTAGTCAACACCTCGAAATCTCATATAATATCATTTACTGTAAAGTTTCTTCGGAGGATACTGCGGATGAGTCACAAACAGTAGTATATAATTTGAATCCAGGTCAAGAAAATTCTTTGGGTTGCAGCATGTTTTGGGAATTTGGGTCAGAGAAAATTTTAAAAAGAAAGTTTGAAATCGTAGGGGAGGTAATAGATAAATAATATATGCCAAACACCTTTTCACAAAAATATATTCAGGTTGTGTTTACAGGGAAGTACAGGGAAGCTTTAATTGATTTAGCTTGGGAGGAAAGATTATATAATACCGACACTCAATATATAATAGTCCAAAAGAAAGGGACTAATCCCCCCGCATCCCGATAATTATCGGGATTAAGCGGGGCTTTCGTGATGTAGTTCGGTATTACCATTCTAAAAACTAAATCCGCCACAGGCGGAGAACTATTTTAGTTTAAGAATTGGTATAAATATATAACAGGTATATCAAAACAAAGAAAACATTCTTATTGCATAAAAACTTGGTGAAATTAAATGTTGATCTCGCTTTTTTGTTATCATATATATATATATCACTATATTTGTAGTAATTATAATAAAAATTTAATGCGAAAATTATATATAGACATTGACGGAATTATCCTCGCATCCCGACCAACTAAAGTGGCAAATTTTGCAATCCCTTTTATACATTACATCATCGAAAATTTCGATTGCTATTGGCTAACAACGCACTGCAAAGGTAATACAACGAATGTGATGAGGTATTTGAAAAAGTATTTCGATGAGGATACAATGAAACTGTTGATGAAAATAAAACCCACAAATTGGAAAAATTTAAAAACAGAAGCAATAGATTTTACAACTGATTTTATATGGATAGAAGATAATCCTTTGGAAGAAGAACGAGCTATATTAAAAAAGCACTATGCGGAGAAAAAAGTATTACTATTGGAAGAAAAAAATCCTGATGCCTTATTGCAATTAATATCAACTTTTAGAAAATTCAATAGCTAATCGTTATAATATAATAACCATGGAAAATCAAAAACTACCATTGCCTCCATTTACTTTGGAAACTGCTCTTCAAAAAATAAAAATGGCTGAAGATGCTTGGAATAGCAAAGACCCAGAGCGTGTATGTATGGCTTATACCATTGATACCGAATGGAGAAATCGGAAGGAATTTATTAATGGCCGTGAAGAAGTAAAAGCATTTTTAAAACGCAAATGGGAAGCAGAGAAACATTATAAACTTAAAAAAGAATTGTGGGCATTTAGAGAAAATAGAATCGCAGTTCGTTTTGAATATGAATACCAAGACGCTAACGGGCAATGGTGGCGGGCCTATGGCAATGAAAATTGGGAGTTTGATGAAAATGGTTTCATGGCAAAAAGATATGCCAGCATTAATGATTTAGCTATTAATGAAACTGACAGAAAATTATTGTAATTTATTATATTAAATAGCTTGATGAAATATACACCGACACTAAGCAAAATTACTATATATCCGGTAAAATCACTCGATGGGATTTCCTTACAGAAAGCGGTGGTGACGCATGGTGGGTGCCTGTTGCATGATAGAGAATATGCAATTACAAATGAGGAAGGAAACTATATTATTGGTAAGTCTAATCCATTAGTGCATAGCCTACGAACGGAATTCGATTTAGAAAACAGTATCATATCTTTTCGACGTCAAAATGAAAGCATTGTAAGTCAATTTAATTTAACGAATGAACGCTCGCTAATTGAAAAATATCTTTCTGATTATTTTGGAGAATATATAAAATTTCACCAAAATAAAACTGGGCGTTTTTTGGATATACCCGATTTAAGTGGTGTTACAGTTATTTCGAATAGTAGTCTCGAAACTGTTTCATCATGGTATAATAATTTAGATGTGGAGGAAGCTAGAAGAAGATTTAGAGCAACATTAGAAATAGCGAATGTACCTGCTTTTTGGGAGGATTATTTATTCACTGCTGACGGTTCCCGTGTTGAATTTAAAATAGGAGAGGTTACCATACAAGGGGTGAATCCCCGAGCGAGATGTGTCGTCCCAACCCGTCATCCGCTTACAGGTGAGGTTTTATTTGGATTCCCAAAAATATTTGCTAAACATCGTGCAGAAACTTTGCCAGTGTGGTCAGCATTAGAATCGCACGGGCATTATTATCATTTATCGGTTGATTGTTATATCGCTCCTTCTGAAATTGGCAAATCATTATCGGTAGGAGATGAATTGAGAATAGGGTAAACCGCAGTCTTTAAAAATTATTCACATACCCCAAATGTACCCTTCCATTCGCAACACTGAAAGGCGTTCCCGCAGTTTGACCCAAAGCATAAAAAAGTTTTAAAATACCGCCACCAGTTTTTAATTGTACCCCTGCTCCCACACTATATATAATATTTTGGGTATAGCCTTTATCCCACTTTTTTTCGTACCAACCACTATTTAGAAATGCAACTGCGTGAGAGTATGTAGAAAGTAAATATCTATATTCATAATTGCTAATGGCGTAAGTGGTAGCAAATATGGATTGCTCGTTAAAACCCCTCACCGTATTGAGTCCGCCGATACGATACATATCATTTTGAAATATATGGTTGATAAAATTTGCACCTCCGTTTAAGCTCCATAGCACGCAGGAGTATTTACTGACTTTTATATATATATTACTTTTAAAAATTAGTTTATACTGAACGGTATTTAGTTTAATACTATCATATATATGATAGGAATCACCTTGTTGACTTTTAAATATCATATCATTTATTTGTTTATTTTTTTGCAAATTACGCAAGCCTACTTGTGCTGTAGCGTCTATCGAATATCCTTTCAGTGGATTGGGTGCAAAATCTAATTTTTTTAGGCTAATATTAATACCATAATTCCCTGCGGTTAAGTCATTGAAATTGGGTAATTGCCTTGTTTGTCGGATAGCGAGAGTATCTATATTGAGTAAAAATATATTTTGGTGTTCGTAAAAAACCCTAAGATAATTCGATGGATTGGGCTGATAGCGAAAACCAATTTGTGTATTCACATCTATATAAGTAGTATCAAATTTCAGTACAGAAATAGCTGCGTCCACCCCTAAAGGGCTTTTCAAGAAATTGGGTACATTTACTTTAGTTTTAAAATCTTGTGAGTTGCCCGCAAAGCTGCGGTAATCCAAAGTAGTTTCAACACCGCGGTTAAATAAATTTGGGATTTGCAAATGGAATTCACCTGTTAGTATAAAGCTACGTTTGCCTGTTTCATCGGGTTGTAACCCAACTACTCCATCAAAATTATTGGCCTTGCTCTGGTTCAAAAAAATGCGAACCTTTGCCTTGCTTCCTTCAAAATATACTTGGATGGGTTTATATACTGCAACAAAACTTAGTTGTCGTAATTTATTGTCGGCAGAAACGATCATAGATTCATTATAGTTAGTCCCTTTTTTAACCCCTATATAATATTCGATATAGCTTTGCCGTATTTTCGCATCGCCTATCACTTCTACCTGATCTATGATAAACTGTGGCCCTGCGTTGAATATGAGGTTTGCTTCAACAATACGTTCAGTTAAAGTAGTAGGCTTTATATAGAAACTCGCAAAAGGATATCCATTATTTTCATAGATATTTAAAAATTTTTGTATCGATTTTTCTAGAGCTAAACCTGTTGCTTTATTTCCCACTATATGATATATATTTTTGGTATCAACTTGCAAAATATTGGAAGTATCGTTGAAACTTTTTATGATATATTCATATTTGAAACCCTTTGAAATATACAATTCAAATGAAGAGTCTTTATTGCTGATTTCGATGTTGGGGTTCATATATCCAAAAGCAGCCAGTGTTCCCTTTACTTTTTCAAGCAGTTGGGGAAGGTGAAAGGAATCTGCTTGAAATTTGCGGTTGAACGATTTGTACAAAGCCAAATCCTGGCTTGAATCGGAAAGTGTGATATGGACAGGCAAAATCCTTTGTGCATTTGCCACTGAACAAGCAAATACCAATACAAATACGCCTATTATTTTCCGAACAATCATTTTGCTACGAATTACACGAATTATTCCGAATGTTAAACCAATTGTTTTTATAAAACATTCCAAACTGTTTTATAAATTTACAATGGTAATGCCAATAATACATGAAAATAGCATAATAACCTTTGTGTAAATTGGACTATGTTGAATGTTAAATCGATATTATTCACATAAATTTGCAGAAATTTTTTTATACGTGGAATCGCTCATACAATTGCTCAACAAAGGCATCAATGATTATAATACCGCAACGCAAGATTACCAGACTGCTGAGCAACAAAAATACCTAATGGATTTAGGTGGCAAGCGGGTACGTCCGCTGCTGGCTTTAATCTCGTGTCAAATGTTTGGCAAAGACCCCGAGGCCGCATTACCTGCTGCACTGGCCGTAGAGGTATTTCATAATTTTAGTTTGGTACACGATGATATCATGGACCAAGCACCGATGCGAAGGGGCAAAGAAACTGTACATCAAAAATGGAATCCTGCAACTGCGATTCTCACAGGCGATGTGATGTTGGTGAATGCTTATGAATTGCTGCTACAACTTGATAATGATGTGCTCAAACAATCGATGGAATTATTCAGCACCACAGCCATTCAAGTATGCGATGGACAAATGTTGGACATGAGTTTTGAAGACAAAGCAGAAGTTAGTATTAACGAATATATAAATATGATAACTCTAAAGACCGCAGTATTACTGGGCTGTTCGCTCAAGCTGGGAGCTATTGTGGCACAAGCCCCCCATACTTTTGCCAATCATTTATACCATTTTGGGGTGAAACTGGGAATCTCTTTTCAATTGCAAGATGATATATTGGATGTGTATGCAGAAGGTGATGCGTTTGGCAAACAAATAGGAGGTGATATACTGGCCAATAAAAAAACTTTTTTACTTATTTCTGCAATGGAAAAAGCAACAGGCGAAGATAAAAAATTATTAGATTTTTGGTTGACCCATCCCAATCCTGAGCCTCGTGACAAAGTAAAAGCTATAACAGAACTGTATAATAAATTGGGAATTGCAGCACAGGCAAAAAACATGATGGAAAACTATTATAATGACGCAATGGACCTATTGGCAGCAGTGGAAGTAAACCCAGAAGCTAAACAACCATTATATAAATTGGCACAGCAATTATTGAACAGAAATTCTTAATTTCCATATAACAATAAATTCTGAATAGTATACAAAATGCCTTTGGTTGTCCTGAATGCATTCGGGACCGCCGACCACTAATTACTTTAATTTCCGTACAACAATAAATTTTCTTGGGTCTTGTTTCCTTTTTTATCGGAAGCTTCAATATGCAAAACAAATGTTGACTTGGTAGAATACGTCAAGGTCCACGATTTTTGTACTTTGATTTGTTTTAACCCCACACTCTCTGTTTGCACCAATTCTTCTTTTTGCGTAGTTTCATTACTCAGTTTCATGCTGTAACTACTTATCTCTTCATTGTCCGATACCAAAAAATCGATATTGAGCACATCGCCTTTATTAATATGCTTACCATCAAATGGATTGTTTATGTTGATGCCCGGCGGGTATGGGTCTTTGCTATTGCAGCACATAAAAAAGAAGATAATTAAATAAAAGAGTATATTTTTTTTCATTATTGTTCTGCAAATAAACGAAAGGGTTTCGTTATTTGCAGCAAAATTACAAAAGAAACAATGCAAATAAGAATTATCGTTACGGGAGGCACTTTCGACAAAGAGTATAATGAACTCAATGGGCAATTATTTTTCAAAGAGACGCACTTGCACGATATGCTTGGTCTGGGGCGTTGCCTGTTGAATGTTTCCGTCGATATTCCGATGCTTATCGATAGTCTCGACATGACTGATAAAGACCGAGAAATTATAGCTGCTGAGATTTCTAAATGCAGCGAAGACCGTTTGGTAATTACACACGGTACTGATACGATGGTGGATACCGCTACGTATCTAGCTGCAAAAAAATATAATAAAACTATCATACTAACAGGGGCCATGGTACCCTACAAATTTGGTAGTAGCGATGGATTATTTAATTTAGGTTCGGCATTAGCATTTGCTCAAACTTTGCCGCATGGCGTATATGTAGCAATGAATGGTCGTTATTTTAACTGGAACAATGTGTGGAAGAATAAGGCCTTTGGGGTTTTTGAGGAGAAGGGGTAATAGGATTGGGGATTCAGTTCGCCGCGGCGAATGGGGTCGCGATGCGGATGAATTGAGTGTCTGAATGCCCGTGGTTGTGTGTTCCCACCAACCACAACATTGATATATTATCCACCAAATCTCATCACCTTAGTCGCATTCATATATATTCTAATATCGGGAGCATTTAATATTTGATTGGTAGGTATGAGCAAATATCTGATTTTGATACAGGTAATCAAACTTCCAGTTTTCAATTTTGATATAGCAGTTTTCATTTCTTTCGTGAACACAGCACCTTTGGCATATAGCGTATCAAACTTTGTATTATTGTTGAGCACCATCGCAAATTCTACTACGCCACCCCTAAATATATCGTCGGCAGGGAAGGTGGCTGAGAGGTGGCCATAAGCCATTAGGTTCAGTTTCTCTGCAACACTGTCAGGTATTACATCGTTTATTTTTATTAAAGGTTTAGGGACAGGACGTACTATATATTTTTTGTTGAGCAACAATACATTTTCGCCTTTTGAGTTGGTACCGTATATGTGCATGTTTGCAAATATAGCATTGTTCAAACCTTCTATCACCCACTCACTATCATTACGTCCCGATAGATATCGGGTTGCTTTTGCACCTTCCATGCTTATATTACTTATTTTGCCGATAGAATTCGTAATAACAAATCTTTGCTTCATTCCTATATATAATACATTCACATTAGGAAGCACAGAAACTTCTTGCATGCTTGCTATTACTTTAATGATTCGAATAGAATCTTTTTGTGCAAAAAGGCAAATTGGAAAAAAGGCGAACGCCACCCATCCGCCACGGCGGAGTAGTGGCATCCAGCCTCTTACAAAACACCTGCATCTGTATGCTGACATATCTTTATAACGTATTAATTAATTTTTTATTGTATAAAATCATTAATTCAAATTCAAAAATTCTGCAATATCACCTTCAGTTTTCAAATCTTTTTCGCTCACCCGCATCGCAAAGGTAAGTTGATTGATTCCTTCTTTTTTCGGCTTTAATTTTTTTACCTCCGCGGGTTCTATCATGGCAATTTTCCCATCATTGGTTACCACCCAAAATGTAGTGGACGATTCTGGATTATAAGTTAAATTTGCTTTGTCACCTCCATTAGATATAGTATATAATGCATTACGTCCATGGTCGACCATATATAATGTAGTGAATGCTATCGTTTTTCCTTTATCGTCGGTAACACTTGCTAGAACTGTAGCTCCAGTGGGAAAAGAGCTAGGGCAATCGCCATTATACATTCCAAACTGACGGACTTGAAAAGCTCTATAACCTATACTTTGTATATAGGATGATTTGTTTTGTTTTTCCCAGGCTTCTGCTTGTTTCCTGCGAAATTCTTCCATGGCCTTTTCATACTTTGCAAAATCTTCTTTTTGTTTAGCTTCGTCTTCTATTAATTTTTTCTGATTGCGTTCTTGATTAAGGACTTTACCTGTATATCTACTTTCATATTTTGCATATAAAGTATTATAAGTTTCCATAGCAGCATCATAATCTTTTCCAGTAAATACGGGACTGCAATTGGTCAGTGAATATATGCTAGGGTCACCGCCCCTATTGGCTTTTACCAACGTAAAATCATAATATCCTTCGGTTATGCTTTTCATCATTTTCACATCTTCAAAATCATTCTTCTCAAAATTAGCAGGTAACTTATTATATTGTGCCAAAGGAATTTCGAACAATACATCTTTATATACTGCAATCTCTGGAAACTGCCCTGGGTCTACTTCTAGCTTAAAAGTATTTTTCATATCCTTTAGTTTGGCGGGCTTGGCAGGCTTGATTTCTGCAATTGGTTTATAAACAGGCTTTACAAAGGCTCCACTAGGAACAAGTATAGGTTTACTATCTTCTGCTTTAATAGCCTCTACGAAGGTAATTTCTGTATTTGTATCTACTGGTACTTTAATAATATCACTTTTGCTTGAAATTATTTCTTTTTTAGGTTTTTTAATTTCATCAATTGTCTCCTCAGTTTTCACCAACTCACTCTTCCCTAAATAAACCCAAGTTTTAGAAACAGTATCTAATACATATTTATTATATTTATTTTCGCCAAAAGCAGTACTCATTTTCACATTCAAACTTTTTCCTTCTGCAATCTTTATTGGAGCACCGCCTACAAAGCCTGTTAAATCAAACATCCCGGCAGATTCAAAAGTATATTTAGTTCCTGCACTATCATACGTCATGGGAATTCCTGATACAAAAAAATCTGTGGGTTTGCGAAACTCTCTATACTTTAAATCAATCATTCCTTTTACTATACTACCATCCATATTTGCAAAAGCATTGGCGGGAACTTCTATCATACTTCCACTGGGTAATATAATAGTTCCTCCTGTTGAGGCATTTATCTGCAAAGTAGTGTCGGGTAAGTTAACCCCAGTAATAGGAGGGTTTACAAAAGGTTGGGTTGATATTAAAGGAGCATCGGTTTTTAAATAACTGTAGGCCATAATGCCTACTACAGCTATAATACTTGCAGCCGCACTCCATAGCATCGGTTTATTATATACTTTTGGTTTGGGAGATGTGTTATAATTATTTAATAAACTCTCAAAATTTTTGCTTGATTCTATTTCTGCATCACCGATGGGTGCTCGGTTTTTATTATACTTGTTCATGATAATTCTTTTTTAATAGTTTTTGAAAATGTTACGTAATTTTTCCAATACACGGTACATTCGAGTTTTGCAGGTAGCCTCGGGAATGTCAATAATTTGGGCTATTTCGGCAAATGGCCGCTGCTCAAAATAACGCATCTCCACCAACCATAGCTCATCGGCATCAAGTTGGTTCAGGGCTTTGTATAATAGTTCATCGTCCTGCACCTGTGTGTCGGTCTCGCTCAACAACGGTGGTAATTCTTCGCTTTGCAGGTTAATAGTGCGTTGCACTTTGTTCTTGCGGAACATCATATTCATTTCGTTCACTGCAATGCGAAACATCCAAGCCATAAATGGCAAACCCTTGTCTCTATATGAATCCAACTTTACTAAAGCTTTCAGAAAAACCTGTTGGGTTACATCTGCCGCTTCATCTTTGCTATTGAGCCTACGGTATACGAATCGGAATAAATCTTTATAATACCGATTGTATAGATGCTCAAATGCAGCAGGGTCTTTGCGTGCAGCACTTACCCATTCACTATCGTTGTTGGGCTTGTGCTGTGTGGTACTCATTTGGGTTTGTGATATAATGGCCATAGCTGTTGGCGGATTTGTATATGCTTAATGCAATACCTCATCAAAAGCTTCAAAACTTTTTCAAATTAAAATGTAAAAAATTGATTTACAATGAGGAAATATTTTTTCAAGCCGTCATTTTGAGTCCGATGGCTATCAGACTCGCTTCGAGACAAAAAATCTGTTGGAAGTTAAGTAATATTATTTTTTCGACATCGACCCGAACAGATTCTTCGCATTGAATCCCGATAAGTCGGGATCAGAATGACGTTAGGCCCCAGCAGCCCACTTCGCTGCATAACTCGCAGCAATATCTACAAAGTTTTTCATGCTCTTATCATATTGTAGATTTCCTTTCGAGCTTCCCGTTTCATCAATATGTTCGTGGGTACTGTAGCCCTCAAAATAACGGGGACATATAAAACTATGGTAATTCATAATCCCCAAAACTTTGTTCAGCATAATACCCATTTGTATAATGGGCATCCTGCCACCACGACCATTGGAAACACCCGCCAGGGCAAATACTTTATTATGCCACATGGTCGTATATTCTTTGCCCGTCATTTGGTTGAAGAAGTTTACAATCTCTGCACTAGGCATCCAGTTATATTCTGGCGAAAGTATAAAAACCAATTCCGCTTTTTCCATATCGTTGTATAATGTTTGCTGGAAATTACTCAAACTTCCATGCTCCATTTTTCCCTGGCCTTCTAGTGGAATATCATAATGAGCAAAGTCTATTACACTAACTTCGTGATGTTCCTTCGCCAAGCTTTCTATAGCTTTGGCTAGTTTAACGGTATTAGAATTCCAGCGGGGTGAACCCGAGATGATGCAGATATTCATGTGATGTATTGTGTTGCAAGGTATAACAACTTACGATATTTTCAAACAGATTTGTGCGGACATTGTTTTATTGACTCTGACCCGTAGCTAAAAAAAATTGATTATTGACTATTGATAGTAAAAAGTAAAGTGTAAACAAAAAATTGGGTTTTATAGATATTGTATATTTCAAACAGTTCATGACTTGGTTGGTGAGGACACCAACCAAGTCATGCAGTCCCTGCCCTATGTCCTTTCAATACGTGTCCAGAAGAGGTGACAGCCCGCCCATAAAGGGACTTTATACCAATTCTTAACCTAAAATAGTCCTCCGCCTGTGGCGGATTTGGTTTGTAGAATGGTAATGCCGAACTACAATACATTTAGTCCCTTTCTTTTGGACTATTATATATTGAGTTTCGGTATTAATATAAAAAGCAAAAATCTTACGAACACATCAAATGTCCTCACCAAAGAGCAATTTCTTATTGCAAACTATATCTTAAGCAGGTTTGCGAAGATTGTTTTTTTAGGATATTTATACACTATCTAATCAAAGTCAGCGACCCAATTGTATTATATAAGCCATTAGGATACAGCTTGCCTGGCCATACACTTCCATCAATAAAGGTAGCGTCAATTTTCCAAACATAAACATCTTGCTTGCAGGGTTTTCCCTTCCAAGTTCCGTCCCACGATTCTTTGGGTTTGGTGCCCTCCAATTCGGTGCTCTCCCAAATTAATTCACCCCAAGTAGTAAATACACGTACATGATACGTTTGCAATCCCACACCCTGCGGTTGGAATACTGCTGCATCGTTTTTAAATCCATCAGGGCTCATCGCATTGCTCACCCACAATCCTTTCATCAGCTCCACATGTATTGTTTGTACAAAAGTATCATAACAACCAAAATTGGTATTCACGATTAAAGTTACTATATAATCTTTGGGTTGTTGATAGCGATGTGTCGGATGTTCATCGACCGATTGTGTACCATCGCCGAAGTTCCAGAAGTAGGAAATTGCTCCCACACTTTGGTTGGTAAATTTAATGGTGCCCGATGGTGGTGGCCCATCATCGACCCATGTAAAACCTGCTAATGGCAAGGGGTATACGATAATCGTATCTTCATTCGCTGTATCAAAACAGTTACCATTTTTTATAATTAAAGTTGGCATATAAGTTCCCGCTTTATCATATATATGCGTAGGCGATGCTATAATACTACCTTGCCCATCGTTAAAATTCCAGAAATTGAAAGTATTATTGGT
Organism: Bacteroidota bacterium; assembly: GCA_034439655.1. NCBI lineage: Bacteria > Pseudomonadati > Bacteroidota > Bacteroidota bacterium. The sequence goes on from JAWXAU010000159.1 coordinate 75,621, forward strand.
GCTTACGTTTTCAAATTCTACCACCAAAGGTTCGCAACCTGCATGTGGTTTCAATTTAAAAATTGCTTTGGGTTGTATCGCTACTATATAAGGCAAGGTCATAGAGTCCATGCAACCCGCAGTAGTAATAGCTGTGAGCACAACATTATAGGTTCCATTATTTATATATATTGCAGTAGGACTTGTTAATGTGGATGTCTTCCCATTTCCCAATTCCCAAATATATGCCGTAGCGTTTTGACTTATATTAATACAATTTGCAGTAATTGGAGTATCGCATGCTGCGGTTGGATTTATATAGAAGTTCGCAGTAGGATCTTGATATACTACTGCATGGTGTTTTGAAGTATCACTACAACGATATTGGTTGAAAGTTATGAGGTTTGGATAATAATTCCCTGGCTGTATATAACCATGAGTGGGCGATGCAAGAGTAGAATTATTATTTACACCACCGCTTAAAGGATCATCAAAATCCCATAACCAACTCACTGCATCGCTGCTACTTTGGTCGGTAAATTTAAGAATAAGTTGCACACATTCTGCAGTATCACTCAAACTGAAATCAGATTTTGGCTTAGGGGTAACTGTATATATATGATTGGTGGAATCGCTACAGCCATAGTCAGAAGTAACCCATAGTCTTACTGTATAATTTCCAGCAGTATTATAGAAGGTTGATGGGTTCTTAAGTACAGATGTTTTCCCATTTCCAAAATCCCAGAACGATTTTAATGCTCCAAAATCAATGGTACTTTGGTTAAAATAATCGTAAGCTTGATTGTTCACACATTGCGAATCTTGGTTCACTGCAAATAAGGCAACAGGCATAGCACGCACTACTACTGCACGTTTCAGCGTGTCCACACAACCCATATCCGAAGTGGCAATGAGAGAAATTATATAAGTTCCTGCCACACTATAACTATGTGTTTGTTGACCACTACCACTGTTTATAGTGCTATTACCATCGCCATAATACCAATCGTAAGTCATGGTGCCACTTAGTATACTACAGTTGTTTGTATATATAAATGAATTCCCTGTGAGACATTGGTCCGTATCATTAATAGCAAATGCTACTGTGGGTTTGGGCCATACTGTAATTTGTTTGGTAATAGAATCTTCACAACCTAATTGTGTGGTTACAACCAATTTTACATTATAAGTTCCTGCACTTGTATATACATGCGAAGGTGATTGTGCGGTTGATGTTTTACCATCACCGAAATCCCAAGCGTAGAAAAGGTTTCCGCCAGGTATGGTGGTTAAATTTATATAAGAAAAACTATTAATATTCAAACATTGTGATTGTGTATTGATAGCAAAATCTACCGTAGGTTTGGGAGCTACTATAATACTATTTGTAACAGAATCTTTACAACCAAAATCGCTAATCGCAACTAGTTTTATATCATACATTCCATAGTTTGCATAAGTATGTGATACATTCTTAGAACTATTGTTAATGGATGTTTGAGCATCGCCAAAGTACCAGTCATACTGCATGCTTCCACTAAATATCGTACTGTTATTGGTATATATAAAATTTTGATAATTCACACATTGCATCGAATCATTCACCGTGAATATAGGTGAAGGTTTGGGCCAAACTATAATAGTATGGGTAACAGAATCTGTGCACCCAAAACTACTGTTTACTTTTAGTTTTATATTATATGTTCCTGCTGTGGCATAACTATGCTTTACCGCAGATTGATTGTTCCCTGTATTTTGTGTATTGCCATCGCCAAAATCCCAGAAAAGACTGAGGGTGCCATAAGGTATAGTAGCGGTTGGTGTGTATTTAAATGTATTGCCGTTGAGACACATATTGGTATCGCTCAATATAAAATCTAATGTTGGTTTTGGACGAACATACACCGTTTTTGTGAGTGAATCCACACATCCATTATCCGTTGTTGCATACAATGTTACTTTATATACTCCAGTATCTGCATAAGTATATGTTGGGTTTGTAGCAGTGGAGTTTTGTCCATCACCGAAAAGCCAATTATAATCATTATAACCACTGCTCACACTAGATGAATTTGTGAATGAGAAAAACTGACTGTTCACACATTGATCAGTATCATTAATAGCATATACCATGTTTGGTTTAGGCCACACTATAATAGTATGTGCAGCCGAATCTATACAACCTTGTGTAGTGGTTGCCAGTAATCGAACTATATATGTTCCTGAAACTGTATAACTATGATTTGCAGCAGTAGTACTTGCTACTATAATATTTTGTTTTCCATCACCCCACTTCCAGGTGAAACTAGTCAAACCTGCTGCGGCACTAGCATTTGCAGTAAAATTAAACTGTTGTGTATTTACACATTGCAATGAGTCGTTCACACTAAAATCAACAAGCGGAAGTTTGTTTACTACTATTTGTCGGGTAGCAGAATCAATACAGCCGTCAGATCCCGTCATCGTCATTATCATAGTATATGTTCCTGCTGTGAACCAATTATGTTTTATGGTACGTCCTGTGTCGGTAACACCATCGCCAAAATCCCATTCCACTTTTTGTGGATTTACATTGGGGCTTTGATAGGTTCCCTTAACACCCAAACATAATATCGTATCAATGGCAACAATTTTTAAAGTATCATTGCCACCAATCTTAATTAATTTGGAAGTAGAATCCACACAACCATTTACAGTGGTAACTTTTAATTTGAGTTTATATATTCCAGGTTTTGCCCAAGTATGATTTACGGAGTTAAATACGTTAGATGTTTGGCCGTCGCCGAAATCCCAAACGGCTGCAGCAGCATTGCTGCTCGATATATTATTGAATGACAATGTTCCGGGGAAACAAGCAAATGTATCAATGGCACTAATACCCGCTTTTGGCTTCGCATATACTGTTATAGTGGTAAACGCAGAATCGCTGCAGCCATTTACATTGTTATTAACTAGACGAACTTTGTAAGTAGTATCGTTTCCTAAAGTAGTATATGTTTGTTGTGGATTGATATTGGTTGAAGTATTTCCATTCCCAAAATCCCAGAAATAATTGTTGGTATGGGTAGAACCCAATGCACTAAAATTAACTACCAAAGCTTCGCAACCATTGGTGGCAGAAGCTGACAATGATGGGACAGGTTTATTATATATAGTTATATATTTACTAAAAGTGTCAACACAAGTCTGACCCGTAGAATCAATATTGCGGGCACTAAGTATCACTTTATATATTCCACCACTATCATATAAATGATTTGGACTTGTAGCAATGGAAGTATCGCCATCTCCAAAATTCCAACTATAACTATTGGCATTAATTGTTTTATTGGTGAAATATACAGTTCCAGGTTCACAATATTTTCCTGAATCACTAAAGCTCACGATTGGAGGGTCGGTAACAAGGATCGCAATATATATAGAAGTATCACTACAGGCATTTGCGGCATTCATCTCCACATTATATATTCCTGCTTTGGTAAAAGTCCATTGTGCATTTTTGGTATTCGTTCCATTCACACTATCAAACTTCCATGTAAACGAATTTGCACCTGTAGTATTGTTGGTAAAGGTTACTGTAAGTGGATTACAACCTTGTCCGTTTGCTGGTAATATAGAAGTGAGGGGAACAATACTATTCGGATATACAATTAACTGATGTGTTTGACTATCGACTCCACATTGATTATAAGCCCAAAGTTTCACATAAAATGTATCGGTACTTCCTACTATATAAGTATGTGTTCTGTTCAATTTATTTTTAACGGTATCGATGGGGGTTCCGTCGCCAAAATCCCAAACCATATAGTCGGTAACTAAGTTAGAATCGATACCCAAGGTAGTATTTACAAAAACTGCTTTAAAGGGCGAACAACCTACTTGCTTAAGCGGCGTAACAAAGGCATAAGGTGTTGTTCTTATTCTCACAGAGTCTATAATAGTTGCAGTATCACAATTATTCCATGCGGTGAACTTAACTATATAAGTACTGTCTTTCCCTGTTTTGTTTAAACCATAATTTACGGTACTTGGATTTAATAAATTAGAACTATCGCCATTCCCAAAAAGCCACTTATATTTTACATGCGTACCTGCTAAATTATTGGTAATAAATCCTGTGAATTTCACATTGGGATTACAGGTAAGTGTATCACTTTGTGTAGTGGTAATATGGGGCGGTTCAAGTACTGTAAGCCTAGCACTATCAATAGTTATACGGCATTCGTTCACCGCAGTGAGTTTCAGTTTATAGATACCTTCATTTGTATAATTATGCGAAAAATTATTTTTAACCGTAGTAGTTAAAAATGTAGTATCTCCAAAGTCCCAAAAGAAAGTATCTACATTTCCGAAGGATAGATTTTGTATATTTAGCGTAGCAGTTCCGCCATGAGTGCATAATAAAGTATCTGATATACTAAACTGAGAAGTTGGTCCGGGCTTCACGTTGATAGTGCGGTTCACCGTGTCTTTACAACCAAATGATGATGTAACAAAAAGTGTAATAGTATATACTGTATCTTGCGTATTGCTTGAGTTATAAGTATGTGTCGGGTTTGTTGCAGTATCAGCATTTCCATCACCTAAATCCCAATTGTAATTCATGGAAGTATTGGAAGTGCTTTGGTTGGTAAACGTAACTAAAACAGGGCCACAAGAATTAATGCTATCGGCCACAAAAGCTCCACGGGGCCTAGGGTGCACGGTGAATGTATTTGTAATAGTATCTTTACAACCATTATTTCCTGTGGCAATTAATTTAATGGTATATATACTATCAGCAGTGCCTTTATTTTCAGGAACAGTAACTGTTGGATTTGTTGCAGTGGTACTGCTAATTGTTATATTGGTATGCGTAGTACTCCACTTATAACTTAATGCATACAATGAATTATTCTGCAAATTAAATACCGCTGGACCACAGCTATTGGTAGGGTTCACATCGAATGATGCAATAGGTCTGCTGGGCAAAACAATCGGCAAAGAAATAGAATCGAAACATCCAAAAATAGATTTGGCAATTTGTTTTACTGTATAATTTTTATAGGCTCCTGTTTTGTTGTCAGGTAAATTTATAGTGGTAGAAGTTGATGCACTATCATTTGCTATAACCACACTTGTATCTGGAATTACTCGCCACAAGTATGATTTAATGAGCGGAACAAGCGATGAACTATTGGTTGCGGTAAATGCGAAAGGCCAACAAATGGTGTCCGTTGATAAACCAAAATTAGGATTGGGAAGTGGCTTTGCCGTCACCGTTTTACTAATGCTATCTTTACAACCCGAACCTGCAGATACCACCAATTTAACCGTATAAATCGAATCGACGATTCCTGAATTATTATAGTTAATATTTGTTGGGTTTTGAATTGTTGAAGTTTGCCCATTGCCTAGTGTCCACTCATATACCAAACCACTGGTAGGCGTTGACGCATCCGCAAGATTAATTACAAATTGATGGCAGCCTACGGTATCACTTCGCACAAAATTTGGAGTAGGGTTAGCGATGGTTCTGAACCATAGCTTTTGCGTATCATTTTTGCATCCGTTCTTACTAATTGCCACCAAACTAATTAATATAGAATCGTTGGCATTGGTGATACTGGTGCCTGGAAAAGATAAAGTAGCACCCGTTTGCGTTGCACCAAGTTGTGTAGCATTTGTAAACCATTTGTATTGGCTATTGGCAGTACCATAATGCGTCGCAGAAATTTTAGAAGTCGGAATATTATAGGGAGCACAACTCACGCTATCAGTAGCGGTGAAGTATGCTTTTGCATCAGGTCTTATAGTTAAGTAAGTAGATTGTGTATCTAAACAATTATATATATTGGTAGTGGTGAGTGAAATATTATATATACTATCATTTACTGAGGTATTATAATAAATTAAACTCGTATCTCTACTTGTTGCAGAAATTCCGTTACCATAATTCCAATTGTAGTTTAATCCATTATAAGGAGAAGAATTATTGCTAATATATATCCTCACGGGTCCACAAGTATCAGCACGTGACAACGCCAGTGCAGCAAGAGGTGTGGGATATAGGTTATAGGACTTGATAATTGTATCTTTACATCCTCCACTCGTAGTTGCAATATTTTTGATTGTATATGTTTTGATAACACTATCTATATAATTTCCAAAGGTGAATGTGGGATTTGTTGCCGCACTGCTGCTTAAAAAAACTCCAGTGGCCGGAGCTATACTCCAATTGTAACTGGCAGCAAATTGACTACTATTACTTACAATAAATGTATCGGGGCCGCAGGAAGCAGTATCGCTAGTGAAAGCTGCAATGGGACGTGTTTTCACAGTTAAAGCAGATATCGTCGAATCTATACAACCTTTGTTTGTGGTAGCAATTAATCGTATATTAAAATTACTATCACTTCCTGTTTGATTATCGCCAAATATAAATGAGGGGTTTTTTATTATACTACTTTTCACCACAGCTCCTGAATATATAATATTCCAATTCCAAGTTGATACCGTAGGTACTGCTGCCGTATTATTGGAGGGGCTTAAAGTAACAGGTGCACACACACTACTGGTATAAGTAAATGTAGGGGTTGGCTTTGGATTTATAACAACTGGTTTTGATAAAGTATCAATACATCCAAAAGTAGAAGTGATGGTTAATTTATTTATATAAGTTCCTCCTGTTGGATATATATGTGTAGGGTTCACTACAGAAGAACTATCCCCATCTCCAAATTTCCAACTATATATGTTTCCCGATGCTGATGAGAAGGTAGATGAATCTGTAAATGTTGTTGTTAAACGCTGACAAACCGTGTCGTTACTGTATTTAGCTAAGGGTCTACTATGTATAGTAAATGTTTTTTGTATAGAATCGGTACATGCACTTGCAGTGGTACTATATAACCAAATGTTAAACGAACTATCGATTCCCGATTGATTGCCATTAAAAGTAAAAGTAGGATTTGCTAATGTAGAAGTTTTATATAAACTTGAACCATCATTCACATTCCATTTCCAACTTGATATAGCCGGCGATGCTGCGGTATTATTGCTAGGGCTAATGCTAGCAGGAACACAAAAATCGGTACCGACCGTAAACATAGGTTGTGATGATGGGTGAACGACGATATTTTTAGCAATAGAATCTTTACAACCTGCTCCGGCAAGACCTATCAATTTTACTTTCCATGTGGTATCAGAAGTACCAGTATTGGTAAATGTATAATATAAGGAATCGGTTTGTGTACTTGTATTACTTGAGTTGCCAAACTGCCATTGATAGGCCAAGCCTGTGGGTGTTGATGTATTGGTAAACAGTACAATTAAGGGATTACAACCAATCGTATCACTTCTCACAAAATTGGGTTGTGGATTGGTAATAGTCTTGAACCACATTTGTATACTATCATCCTTACAACCTTTGAGCGAAGTAACTTTTAATTTAATCAATACCGAATCGTTTGAGTTGGTAATAGTATAGCCTGGGAAGGTAGCCGCAGAACCAATCAGACTTCCATTCGCATACCACTTATAAGTACTATTGGCATTCGTAAATAGCTGGGTTGAAATAACAGAAGTGTCAATCACGAAAGGAGCACAGCCCGATGTATTGGTAGCATTATATATAGCTTTTGCATTGGGTTTTATATTCACGGTGCGTACACTATCATCAAAACACCCCAAACTTGATTTAGCTTTAAGTGTAATGGAATATCCAGAATCATTTCCTGAAGTATTATAATATATAATTGAAGTATCTTTAATAGTTGAACTCACGCCATTTCCAAAATCCCAATTATAGGTGGTGCCCGCAGAGGGAGTGGTTGTATTTGTTAAATATACACGCAAGGGCCCACAGCTATCTATATTACTCATGGTAAATTTAGCATTGGGGTCAGCATATACTTTTACTGTATCATTCAATGAGTCCTTACAGCCACCAGCATTTGCAATAACGAGTTTTATAATATAATTGATAGTACTACCCGTTTGATTTCTTGCTAAAGTTATTATGGGCTGGGCAATTGTCGTATTACTAAATGAAGTACTCGGATTGCTGCTCCAGTTATAACCTGTCGCATTCAAACTATTATTTTGAATCGTGAATACTATAGGGCCACAACTATCATTCACAAAGGTATACAATGCTTTTGGTCGACTCTTTATAGTTATAGTAACCGTGGTCGAATCTTTACAACCATCTTTGCTAGTAGCTTTTAATTTTATAGTATAATTAGAATCGGTACCACTTTGTATATCGGGGAAAGTAAAGGTAGGCTGCTTCGCTGTATCGTTCGATATAGTAACACTACTATTACCTTGTATACTCCATTTCCAAGCAGTAATAAAGGGAGAAGCCGCTGAACTATTAGTTACAGCACTCGTATAAGGTGCACAAAAACTAGTTGCTCCAAAAGTAAAACTTGGTATAGGCATCGCATATATAGTTATATTTCTCGACAAACTATCTTTACAACCTTTGCTATTTGTTATAATTAATTTCACACTATATACTCCTGCACTGCTATATGTTTGTGCGGCTGGTGAAGCTGAAGTGGAAGTATTTCCATTTCCAAAATCCCAAGCATAGTTTGTAATAGTTCCACCATTTGCAGTGGAGGTACTATTATAAGAAAAACTATTCCCTGTTAAGCATTGATCGGTGTCATTTATAGTAAACGAAACACTTGGCCCATTCAATACTTTCATCGTTTTTGAAACACTGTCTTTGCAACCATTATTACTTATAGCAATTAGTTTTGTTATATAAGTTCCTGTATCTGCAAAACTATGTGTAGGGCTTGTGCTGTTTGATGTTGCGGTATCTCCAAAAGTCCATTTAAAAATAGAAATACTTCCCAAGGTGATAGAGGTCAAATTGGTATATACAAAACTATTTCCACTAATACATTGTATACTATCATTCACGCTAAACGAAACTTGTGGTTTGGGATATACAATTATATTTTTTGACAAACTATCACTACATCCAAAGCTATTGGTGATCACTAATTTCACAGTATAGGTTCCGGCACTTGTATAAGTATGGCTAGGATTTGTAGCAGTTGATGTATTGCCATCGCCAAAATACCATTTGCGAGAAGTGATGCTAGAACTGGGTGCGGTAGATGAATCCGTAAACTGTATAGCCGAATCTAAACATTTATTTACAGCACTAAATTTCACAACGGGTATATCAAAAACCTTCATTTTTTTTGTTGCAGTATCAGTGCATCCATTCGCATCGGTATAAGTATATTTTAAGGTAAATAAGCCCACACCCGAAGTACTCGGATTAAACACACCACCACTGCTAACGGCTGTTCCACTCCAAGTGCCACCCGTAGGGCTATATCCTGAGAGTGTAAAATTTCCATTGTTCAAACATATACTATCTATACTTTTTCCCGCATTCACGGTAGGCGGATTAAATACCGTAAAACTTCGCGTTGCAGAATCTGTTCCGCACTCATTTGTTGCTTTTGCTACCACCGTATAAGTACCCGCGGAACTATATACAATTGTTCCTGCACTTTGTGTGTTCTTCGTAGCAGGACTACCACCTGTAAATGTCCAACTATAGGCAGAGATAGTTGAATTATTACTATTATAGGTTGCCGAAGGCGAAATACTATAAGGCTTACAACCATTTGCAATCGCTGGCAAGGTTACCGCTGGTTTTGTTTTTACCTTGATAGTATCATATATATAAACTGTAGTGCAGGGATTGGTAACTGCAAGTTCTACCACAAACAATCCAGCAGAAGTGAATTTGAAAACAGGATTTGTGGAAGTATTTGAAGTGCTACCTGTATAGGAGAAACCTGTGGTAGGGCTCACGATCCACACATAGGTTAATCCTTTGCCCGTACTTTGATTTATCATAGTGTCTGTAAACGTCACACAACCAGAATCGGGCTTGGGCGTGAAGGCGGCAACGGGTATATCAACAACATATATAGTTTTTACTGCCGAATCAAGTCCGCATGTATTCCCTTTATTTGCTACAATTATTTTTGTAGTATAGGCTCCTGTATCAGTATACTGTGCAGTAAAAGTAGAAGTTCCCCAAAAAGCACTGTTATTACTCGTATACCATTTTGTTGAATCGCCCATTGAGCCGCTGGTTATACTTGTATTAGCAGTGGGAGACATTTTCCACAAGCGTTTTTTTGTTGAATCGCAACTCGAAGCAGTAGGGAGAAAAACTCCTGCCAATGAATTATCAGTGAATGTTACGGTACTGTTTTTACAAATGGTATCGGCACTGCTCGAAAGCTTTGCTACCGGTCTTTGATTTACCGTAATGGGCTCAACTGTTCCAGCAGAAACACCGCAAGGATTTGTAGCATCGATACGCAAATGGAATGAATTGGCAAAACTTCCTTGACTTGTATATCCGCAACTTCCCCTGTTAAAAGTCCACAACACGGTATCTGGCGGTGGATGCGAATAACTCAGGGAAGTATTCCCATCGTTCGACGAAACTATATAAGTTGTACCGGGTGGGTTACTACTCGTGCTTGTAACAGGGAATTTTAATTGTATAGGTCCGCATAAATTTGTTGTACCTCCTGGGTTTGCAAAGCCTACAGATGGGTTTGTGCCATTAAAAACCGAATATGTTTTTGTATTGATGCATTTATTTTTTCCAGTAACAGTTACTTTCAAAGTAAAAAACCCCAGATTATTGTACGTATTGGTATCACTGCTGAAAGAAGCATTGGTAATTGTATCTTTTCTTCCATTATCCCAATCAATAAAATATACTGAATCGGTAGAGGAGGTAGTAGATGATTTATCTATTTGTAATAAAAAACTTCCCAAACTACAATTTGTAAAAGAAACGGTAGAGTTCACGTCAACCACTGTGCCATCAGGTCTTTCCTTAACACGAACTGTTTTGGTGGCAGAATCTTTACAACCTGCATTCGACGTGCAAATTAACTTTACACTATAAGAACTAAAACTATTACCCACAGCTTTTGTATAAGCATGGGTTGGATTAGTAGTAGCTGATGTTAAAGGATTTCCTGTTGATGAATCTGCAAAATTCCATGAGTGTGTTAAGCCCGTTCCACTGCTCGAATTGGAAAAGGTAACGATGCTATTTGCACAACTACTATCGGGCGAAAACGTGAAAGCAACGGTGGGCATTGCAAAGACCGTAAACGTTTTTGTTGCCGAATCTACACAGCCGGTAGCATTGGTCGTAATTAGTTTTACAGTATAAGAACCTGCGGTTGAAAATGTTTGAGAAAAACTTTTCGCTGACGAAACCACAGAGCCGTTTATTTTCCAAGAGTAAGTTAAGCCTGTTGCTGTGGCATTAAATGAATTTGAACTTCCGCTGCACACACTGTCGTTCCCTATAGTAAATGCCGTTGATGGAAGTGCTACTACAGTAATGCTATCTATTATTGTATCTCTACAACCTGCTGTAAAACGACGAATCATTCTCAAGTAAAATGTACCAGCAGTTGTATAACTATGATTGGTGCTGTCGCCAGAAGAAACATATTTTTTCACAAATGAACTTCCATCACCAAATACAATTCTGAAAGAATCAATAGCTACCGACGAGCCAAAATTAAACTTGATGGAACTATTAATGCATACCGAAGCAGGCCCCGAAAACGAAGAAGTACCACTACAAGCCTGTGCCGAAACGGCATTGGAATTGGGTGCCAAAACCCCTACCAAACTCAATATTTGTATTAATCGATTGATTGACAATGTGTTTTCAAAAATTGCAAGCAAAATAAGGCAATAACCTCCAAATAAAAAATACCTTTTTCGTGGTATATGAGGGAGTGGTAATGAGTATGGAATAAGTACCATACGGCAGATTTCACTTAATACCGACACTCAATATATAATAGTCCAAAATAAGGGGACTAATCCCCCCGCATCCCGATAATTATCGGGATTAAGCGGGGCTTTCGGGATGTAGTTCGGCATTAATACCGAAACTCAATATATAA
>JAWXAU010000160.1 GCA_034439655.1 Bacteroidota bacterium
GAAACTCAATATATAATAGTCCAAAAGAAAGGGACTAATCCCCCCGCATCCCGATAATTATCGGGATTAAGCGGGGCTTTCGGGATGTAGTTCGGCATTGCCATTCTAAAAACTTATCCGCCACAGGCGGATAACTATTATAGTTTAAGAAATGGTATTAAACTGGATTTTGGTATAATAGTTGGATTTGGGATCACACATCAAAAAATAAATATAAATAGCATGAAAAAAATAACATTCCTCTCTGCCTTTGCTTTCGCTATGATAATAGGCGTTAAAGCACAAACTCCAGCCGCAAAGGTTGTTAACCCAAATCAAGCCGAAATTCAATTTGAAGAAACCCTTCACGATTTTGGGAACATTAAAGAAGGTACCCAAGCTACCTTTGAATTCAAATTTAAAAACATAGGCAAAGAACCTTTAATAATTTCAGATGTACAAAGAGGTTGTGGTTGTACAACTCCAGTTTGGCCTAAAGAACCGATTGCCCCAGGAAAAACTGCTGTAGTTACAGCTACTTTCGATTCAAACGGTCGCCCAGGTGTATTCAATAAAATAGTTACTGTTACCTCCAATGGTAAAACATCTTCAGTGGTGCTCACTTTAAAAGGTTTTGTTGAAAATACTCCCAAACCTCAACCACCCGTTATACAGCCGACTCCTCCCAAACCATAATGCATTTTGACTGCTATATTTCTTAAGTCGGCTTTTTGAAGTCGACTTTTTTATTTAATATGGCCTAAGTTTGCAACCTTTTTACTAAAATAACGGTCATGTATATTATCTGTTCCACCCTAATTATAATATTATTGAATCAAAACTCAACTCAATCACTAGCATAACTATAAATTGAAATTATCAGTAATAATAGTTAATTACAATGTAAAGTATTTCTTGGAGCAGTGTCTTCTATCTGTGAGGCATGCATCAAAAGGGCTTGCAGTTGAAGTATTTGTGGTTGATAATAATTCTGTAGACGGGTCGGTGCAGATGGTCGCTGAAAAATTTCCTGAGTTTCATATTATAGCCAACAAAGAAAATGTTGGCTTTTCGAAAGGAAATAACCAAGCCATAAAAATTGCAAAAGGAGATTATATACTTTTACTGAATCCTGATACAGTTGTTCAGGATGATACATTTGCCAAAACTATAGAGTTTATGGATTCGCATGCTGATGCTGGTGGCTTGGGTGTGATGATGGTGGACGGGGGAGGAAAATATTTACCCGAAAGCAAACGTGGCTTGCCTTCGCCCAGTGTGGCATTATACAAAATGTTTGGATTGTCAAAATTATTCCCAAAATCGAAAGTATTCGGGGCTTACCATTTGGGGTATTTGGACCAAAATGAAACACATGAAATCGATGTACTTTCTGGTGCATTTATGATGTTGCGAAAATCGTTGTTGGATAAAATTGGTGCACTCGATGAAACCTTTTTTATGTATGGCGAAGATGTTGATTTGAGTTATCGTATTACACAAGCTGGGTACAAAAATTATTATTATCCGGGTTCTACTATTATACATTACAAAGGAGAGAGTACTAAGAAAAGTTCGGTAAACTATGTACTGGTATTTTATAAGGCGATGGCCATTTTTGCCCAGAAGCATTTTCAAAGAAACAAGGCAGGGCTGTTTGGTTTGTTGATTAATATGGCCATATACCTTCGAGCAGGATTGGCAATTGTACAAAGATTTATATATATGTTGTGGCGACCAGTTTTGGAAGGATTGCTTTGTTTTGCCTCCCTATATATATTGATACAATTTTGGGAAACACAGCGATACCCGAATGGAGGTTATTATCCCGCAGAATTTTTTAAAGTGAATGCACCTATATATAGCATATTGTGGGTATTGGGTATATATTTGAATGGAGGTTACAGAAGCAATGCAGGCCTGCTGAGCCTGGGCAGAGGTATTATAACTGGTACTTTAGCAGTGGCTGTATTTTATGCATTTGCACCGCTGGAAATTAGGTTTAGTCGTGCATTAATTTTATTGGGAGGTGTGGGAGCATTTACGATATGTATTATAGAAAGATTAGTAATCAATGGCCTTATATATAAAAGTTTGATACCCCGATGGGGCAAAGAAAAAAATGCGTTAATAGTTGGTGATTTGGATGAAGCCATCCGTGTTAAAAATTTATTGGAAAAACTGGCAGCACCTGTAAAAACTTTAGGCATCGTGACACCCGAAAAAGCTGCAAAAGATGATGACCGTATAATAGGCTATATGGCCCAGTTGCCCCAACTAATAGAAGTATTTAGTATTAGCGAAGTTATATTTTGCTCGAAGGATATTAAAGCCAAAGATATTATAACTTTTATGGGTAATAGTAATGCCCGGCATGTAGATTATAAGATAGTGCCCGAAGAAAGTTTGTTTGTGATTGGTAGCAATTCCAAAAATTCACGCGGAGATTTTTATACCATCGAAATACATTTAGAATTATCGCAGCAAGGTAATAAAAGGCTGAAGAGAGCGTTTGATATTTTGATAGCTATCATAGCAATTATTGTATCACCTCTAGCCATTATACTTCAAGGTTTCAAATTTCATATTCTGCAATATGCATGGCAGGTATTTATCAATAAAAGGACTTGGGTGGGCTATGCTGGTGTAGGTAAAGCCGACGGACTGCCCTCATTGAAACCGGGTGTATTTTCACCTGCCGATGTGGTAGGAGCGTTGCCCGAAAATGGGAAAACTTTTGAGAAGATAAATTTATTATATGCCAAGAATTACTCGGTGGACAAAGACCTTGGTATTATAGTACAAATGATATTTAAGAAGAAGAAGTCCTAAGCCAATTCTCGGTCTGTATTTCGCTTTATATCTTTTTGTTTGAGGTCGTCTCTTTTATCATAGGTTTTTTTGCCGCGGGCTAGGGCTATTTCAATTTTAGCATAACCAGTTTCCGAGAAGAATATTTCAATGGGAACAATGGTTAATCCTTTTTCTTTTGTTTTGTTTAATAGTTTTTTGAGTTCAGGTTTTTTTAATAATAAAACCCTTTCACGCATGGGTTCATGGTTATTGTAACTGCCTTGTTTATATACACCAATATGCAAATTTCTCAATATCAAATTGCCTTTAAAAAAAGTACAAAATGCATCACCCATATTTACATTTCCTGCACGAACAGATTTAACTTCAGTGCCCGTTAAAGCAATGCCCGCCTTGTAACGGTCAATAAATTCATATTCGAATTTTGCTTTTTTATTTATAATGCTGGGCACAGGGTTATTTTATATTTTATATTTTTATTTCGGTCTGAATAGTCTTCGATATACGCCGTGGCGGATAGACTGACAGTTGACATCCTGTCTGCCGCGGCTGATATCAAAGGATTATACCATACTTACTTTTATAGCATTGGTACGTTGTTTTTCATGTATGGGCATACTGGCAGTATGGATCACGATATCACCGTGTGATACAAATCCTTTTACCTTGAGTATCTCAATAAGGTCGCTAAAAGTTTGATCGGTGCTTTCGTATTTATTATAATATAAACCACGCACACCCCACACCAAACTAAGTGTATTGAGCAAAGGTATATTACTGGTAAAAATAAATATATTTGCTTTGGGTCTAAAGCTTGATATTTTATATCCTGTATAACCCGAATAAGTCATGCCAACAATGGCTTTTGCACCTAAATGGTCACTCATGCGGCATGCGGTAAAACATATTTCGTCGCTCAAGAAAAGTGGTGAATCGGATGTAGGTTTTTTGCCTTTAAAATACACTTCATTTTCTTTTTCTACCTGTGCAATAATTTCACTCATTTTCTGTACTGCTTCAAATGGGTATGCTCCTACAGAGGTCTCTGCACTTAGCATTACTGCGTCTGCTCCATCAAAAACAGAGTTGGCAATATCATTTACTTCGGCTCGTGTGGGCGTAGGATTCTTTATCATACTCTCCATCATTTGCGTTGCAACTATTACAGGTTTACCAGCCAAAATACAACTCTTTATAATATGTTTTTGTATAACAGGCACCTCTTCCATTTTCATCTCCACACCCAAGTCGCCACGAGCTACCATAACGCCATCGGTTACTTGTAATATCTCATCGAAGTTTTGAACACCTTCTGGTTTTTCTATCTTGGCAATCACACGGGTGGTCTTGCCTTTACTTTCTATAATCTGTTTTAATTCTATAATATCGGATGCTTTGCGAACGAAGGAAAGCCCTATCCATTCCACATTATGTTGCAATCCAAAATCGAGATCTGCCAAATCTTTTTCGGTGAGGCAGGGCAAAGACGTATTGGTTTGTGGCAGGTTAAATCCTTTTTTGGAAGTAAGCAGCCCACCATATATAATTTTCGTTTCTATATTATTTAGGCCATCAGTCGAAAGTACTTGAAGGTGTATTTTGCCATCGTCGAGTAGTATATGTTCTCCTATTTTCACCTCGGCTGGAAGATTGGTATGGTTTACATATATTTTTTGTGGTGTGCCTATAATGGGTTGATTGGTAACAGTAAGGGTGGAGCCTTCTATGAGATACACGCCATCGGGGCCCATATCGCCCACACGGAGTTTAGGGCCTTGCAAGTCGAGCAATATACATATATTATTATGCGTGGCATGGTTGAAATCCCGCACATTTTGTATCACTTGTCGGTGGTCTTCGTAGCTACCGTGAGAGAAGTTGAGACGGCATACATTGGCTCCTGATTCTATAAGTTTGGTGAGGTTTTCGTAACTACTGGTTGCTGGGCCTATCGTGGCTACTATTTTGGTACGATTGAAATTGATATTGGACATAATGATATAGTGCTGCAAATATAATACCTAAGGATGAAGTATAAAGTAGTTAGTATAAAGATGAAAGCCCGAAGTTGGAAGTTTGAAGTTTGATGTTGGTTCGCCGCGGCGAAGGAAGTGGGAAGTTTGAAGTAGGAAGTTTGAAGCAGGAAGTTTGAAGCAGGAAGTAGGTTCGCCGCGGCGAAGGAAGTTTGAAGTGAGAGTAGTAGATTTCAAACTTCTGGCTTCAGACTTCTAGCTTTTTATAAGGTTGGAATATATAAAACTTCTGGCTTCAGACTTCTAGCTTTTTATAAGGTTGGAATATATAAAACTTCTGACTTCGGACTTCTAGCTTTTTATAAGGTTGGAATATATAAAACTTCTGACTTCTGGCTTCAGACTTCTAGCTTTTTATAAGGTTGGAATATATAAAACTTCTGACTTCGGACTTCTAGCTTTTTATAAGGTTGGAATCTATAAAACTTCTAGCTTCGGTCTTCCTACTTCTAGCTTACCTCAATCTCGGGTCTAATCTGGCATATAACAAATCGACCAACAAATTTATAAGCACAAATAAAAACGCTACTGTTACTACTGCACCCATCACCACAGGCAAATCGTTTTTTTCCAAAGCATCCACAGTTACCATTCCCAGTCCACGATAGTTGAATACAAATTCTACAAAAAAGGCTCCCGCCATTAAGCTTGCAAACCATCCAGAAACTGCAGTTAAAACAGGGTTAAGGGCATTACGCAAAGCATGGTAAACCAATACACGGTATTCGCTCAAGCCCTTGGCACGGGCGGTTCGTACATAATCCATGCCCATGGCATCGAGCATACTATTACGTGTTAATTGTGTAATAACTGATAGCGGACGAATGCCCAAAGTAATAGCAGGTAATATCAAATTTGCCCATACAATATGGCGTCCTGTTTCAAAATCAAAATCATATAGACTTCCGGTCATGCTAAGGCCAGTATAGCTCGACCATAAGTATCCAAACAACCAAGCAATAAGCACTGCCGCAAAAAAAGAAGGGATAGAAACACCCAAATTTGTGATAGTGAGTAATAATTTATCGACCCAAGTATTTTGTTTAAGTGCACATATAATACCCAAATATATACCACCGAAAATAGCCAATAACATGGCCGCCGATGCTAGAATAGCTGTGCATTTGATTGCGGGTTCCAATATTTCTCCTACTGGTTTTTTGCTCACAAACGAGCGACGTAGATACGGCCACTTGAATACAACAGCACTTTTTCCTACACTGATTATTTTTGCCCAATTGTATTTTTCTGTATTTGTTTTATCATCTGTATGAAATGAAATTGGACTGAGGTCATTTATGTAAGTAACGAGTCTTTCTGAAAAGGGTTGGTTAAGTCCAAATTCTATTTCCAAAGCTTGTTGACTTGCCTTATCACTTCGTTGTCCAAGAGCGTCCATGGCTGCTCCGCCTGCTGTGGCATTGAACAAGGTAAATACGAGTATCACAACTCCCAACATCACAAAAAGACTATATGCAATTTTTTTTAGCAACATTATATAGTTTATTTTGGTTTATATATAATATACTTTCGGCATGCTTACAATATTATATATAATACTATTAAAAGGTATCTTTCAAATCGGGGAATCGCGGTTCGGAATTTTTCACAATTCCTTTACAAAAAATCTGCATCATAGGTCCAGCAAGTAAACTGGTAACTATTGCCATGATTATGAGTGCTACAAATATAGTTTCATTAATAAGTTTAGCCTCGAAAGCCAAATTTGCTAAAATAATTTCCATGGCTCCACGGGCGTTCATCCCAAATCCCACAGCTAAGGATTCTTTTATATTGAGTCCGCCTATATAGGATCCTAAAGTTGCTCCCAATAATTTGGTGGTAATTGCAGCAATTAAAATTAATGCAGTTATATGCCAATCGAAATGGGCAATAAAATCGAGACGCAAACCTATAGAAACAAAAAACAACGGGGCGAAAATATTTGTCACAAATTGATATATAATATTTCGTGCATCGTAAGTGAGGTGTTTGCTATCGCCAAATGCAATACCGAAAATAAATGCTCCGAACACCGCATGTATTCCTATATATTCTGTAAAGGCCGCACCCAAAAAACAGAGTCCGAATGCCATACTTAAAACACCGCCTGGCCAAGAAAATTTTTTCTGAAACCAAGGGAGTGATTTATCAATCAGCCATTTTGCACCAGTCAAAATAACGATAGCATAAGCAAAAGTGAGTGCTATTGTTTGCCATAAAGCAAAAGTGGCTTCCTTATGCGTTTGTATTAAACTGAGTACAATACTAAAAATAAGCCAGCCCATCAAATCATCTATCATGGCAGCGGCTATTACAATGCTGCCGATATGGGTTTTATATAACCCCAAGTCGAGCAAGGTGCGGGCTATTACGGGCAACGCTGTAATACTTAATGCAGTTCCCAAAAACAAGGCGAATACTTTTTTATTAGCTTGTTCAATATGGAAGTAATCAGTGAAAAAATATCCCAATAATATACCTACCGCCATGGGCATTAGGAAGCCTCCCATACTGGCAAGGAGTGCACGCTTCCCGTTTTTTCGCAATATATGCAATTCCACTTCCATGCCCGCCACAAACAGAAGCATAATTACCGAAAGCGAAGTGATACCATTAAGTGCAAGTGGCACATTTCCAACACTGGGGAATAAGTGATCGCCCCATACAGGTTTGAAATGCCCCAGAATTGTTTTGCCTAAAATAATCCCTGTAATAATTTCACCTACTACCAAGGGGAATTTAAACTTCCGTGCAAATTCCCCCACAAAACGTGATAAAATAAGCATTACCCCTAACGACGTAATAAGGGTAACGATATCACTGTGGCTCAGTTTCATGGTGCAGGGTCAAATTTTTTTTTCTGAAGTATTATATATATATATTACAACTGAACTTTCTGCCGCAGCGGACTATTTTTCAAGTAAAAAAGTATCTGTTGCATTTCTGCAACAATATTAATTGAATAAGTCCAATGAAAACGATGGAAGTTATTTGCAATTTATTCACTTACTTCGCCCCCCTAACCCAATACCAAAATCAACATGCAAAATCGTAGAGACTTTATCCGCAAAACTGCTATGGGCACATTAGCTATAGCATTTGCTAACAATATGGATGCCGCTGTTTCCATGCCTTCGCCTCAGTTATTAGATAGTGACGAAGAAAAGTTTTGGAAACTTATACGTAACCAATTTCCTTTGAGCAAAGAAAAAATTTATTTGAATAATGGAACGATGGGTCCTTCTCCTTACCCCGTTATTAATGCGGTGCATGAAGCCATGCGTGATAATGATATACAAGGAAATTACGGAGGCTGGGAAAAAACTGCCGATAAAATTGCAGGATTTGTGGGTGCTCTCCCCGATGAAATTGCACTCACACATAATGTAACAGATGGCATTAATATAGTGGCCTGGGGAGTTCCACTAAAAAAAGGCGATGAAGTAATTTTGACAACACATGAGCATGTAGGCAATGCTACGCCTTGGCTTAACAGAGCCAAACTTGATGGTATTGTTATAAAAGTATTTACGCCTGCCAAAACCGCTGCCGAAACTTTGCAACGTATTAATGATGTCCTTACCAAAAAAACAAAAGTGATTGCAGTGCCGCATATTCCTTGTACCATCGGACAAATTTTACCGATTAAGGAAATTTGCAAATTAGCCAAAGATAAAAATATATTTTCCTGTATTGATGGTGCTCATGGACCCGGAATGTTGAAACTAGACTTGCATGATATGGGTTGCGATTTTTATACAACTTGTACGCACAAATGGTTACTCGGTCCCAAGGGAACTGGATTTTTATATGTGAGAAAAGATATGCTCGATACTTTGCAAACTTTGTTTGTTGGTGGGGGCAGCGATACAGGTTGGGATATGTTGAAGACGCCGCCAACCTACAGTCCTTATGCTGCAACGGCACATCGTTATTATTATGGAACACAGAATGTGGCATTATATAGAGGCGTGGATGCAGCAATCGATTTTATGAATTATATAGGAATGGACCGCGTAGAAAAACGCAGTAGAGGGTTGGCCACACAATTGCAAAACAAATTATTGGCTATAGGTGATAAAATAGAAATGCTGACGCCCACCGAAGATGCTAGCCGTGGAGCAGTTGTTGGCTTTAGAATTAAAGGTGTCGTATACACAGATTTTTATAACCTTGCTGCCAAAAATGATATACGCATTCGCAGCGTAGCCGAGAATGGATTGAACTCACTCCGCGTTTCTACACATATATATAATAATATGGATGAGGTAGATAAATTGGTGGAGTTGGTTAAAGGGGTATAGTGTTTTTTCATACCTAAATATGAAGAAACTATATATTCTTTTTGCTTTAATACTTTTTATATTTGAGAAATCTCATGGGCAACGAAGGCAATTTGGTCAAATTGATAGGCTTGATTCTATTGTAAATAACTTTACTGTAAAACTAAATAACAATGGTGTTTCTAAAATAATTTATACAAAACATTATTGTGAAAGTATGATACCTCATAAGTGTGGTAATGTTATCTATATTTTTTGGAAAAATGCGGCAGAAAGTTACATTAAAAAATTTGATGGTTGCATTCAATATGCTGAATTCAAAATTACAAATAGTAATTTCTTTGATTTTTATGAAAAGTTTAAAGACACAATAAAAGATGAAGAAGTTCATCCATTTCAAACGGAAGTAAAAGAGAACCATAAAATTACAAGCAATCGTGATAGTGGGAGTGCTATAATATTCCCAGCAACTATTTCGATATATCATTATTGCGGCAGAGAGATTATTATATATGATCAGAATGATACTATTGAAAAATATTTCAATTATTTTGAACTTGAATACAAAAGCGGTGAGGATATTAATATAAACTATAATGCAAATAATAAGCTGAAATTGGTTCAATGGGACAAACGCACCAACGAATTAATAGAACAACTTGAAGCAGAGAAAAAATTTGTTAGCGTAAAATAATCTACCTCACAAATAACTCCGCAATAGTCTGCATCATATTAGAAAAAAAGTTTGCGTTTTCATTGATGATAAACATAAAGGGCGTGCCACGCAAACCAAAGAATGGACTTAAAGTAAAGGATAATTGCAATCCTATAATTGCAAACATCAGTGACCACGATTTTAAAAATATCATTCCTTTTGTAGCATACTTTTTATCAGGATTTTCTAGATCGAGATTATGCGTAATTTTTTTCATTTCTCGGTAGAAAAGATATATTCCTGTTAAGCCCGCAACTACAAAAATTAATATATTAATAAATTGTAACAATGCATAACTATAGCCCGCAATAAGGAAGAAGAAACTTAAGGGAGCAAATACTGCCTATACCAAAGCTATATAAGTATTGCATAATACAATGAACGAAAGTAACTGGTTGAAATGTTGCTTCGCCCCAAAGAATAACATAAAGAAAAACAAAGTTGGGAAACATATAAAGGAGGTGAAATAAAAAAGCAAAGGCAATTTGACAGCAGAAGAAAAAGTCTGTTCAATACCTTGCGATGCCCCGATTAAAAATCCAAAGACGGCAAACATGGCTATGCTTAATGAAAGCAACCTGGTAATTTCTTTGCCTGATGATACTTTGTAAAGCATCCTCGAAATAGTTTCTTCCTTGTTTCTAAGCAAGGGTGTGATTAAATTAATTGTACTCATTTTTATTTTAGTTTTTAAAAGGACTTTGTAACGCAAAGTAAAAATGATTGGTTACAATCAAAATATATATTTGCCTTTATAATCCAATAACTAATACCGACACTCAATATATAATAGTCCAAAAGAAAGGGACTAAATGTATTGTAGTTCGGCATTATCATTCTACAAACCTAAAATAGTCCAAAGACTATTTTAGGTTAAGAATTGGTATAACCTTCTAAAAACTAAGTCCGCCACAGTCGGAGAACTATTTTAGTTTATGAATAGGTATAATAATTACTTATGCTTTATGTTTACATCAATAAGAATAGACGGGCAAAATTTTGTGGTAATGCCTGAACAAGGCTTTTCACCAGAAGTTACTGGAAGTAGGCCTTTGACTGAAAAGGAGAGAAAACTGATCGTGGCAGAAATGGATTCAGACGAATCAGAGGGTATAACTACCAAAGAGCTAAAACTTAAAGTGAGGGAATGGGCGAGATTGCTGTAAAATGGAAGCCTAGTGCAGGTAAGGATATTGAAAGAATTCTTCAATATATTGCAATAGAAAGACAAAACCCTGCCACAGGCATTAAGTATATTAGTGGTTTAATTAGATTCTATGAAGAACTCAATAAATTTGGCATATCAATTAGAAACTCTAGATAAAAAGATTTTCAAAATTACAAAAGTGTAGCTTATAAAAGTACTTATATAGTGTTCTTTAAAGTTTCAAATAATGGTGTTTAACTTTACCGAATCATCAGTGGTAAATCTCTGAAGAACTAACAGTAAAGTCCCTACTTCCTCCCCTCCACCATGTTCTTATATCCTATAAACGCCCTGAAAATTCCCATGGCGGTACTGTCTTGTCCGCTGCATGAAGTGAGGTATTTGCGTTCTATGTGGTTGCTGAGGTAACCTGTTTCCACCAATACACTGGGCATCGAAGTTTTCCAAAGTACCAGAAAGCCTGCTTGTTTCACGCCACGGCTGTAGCGGTTCAGCTTTTTAAAATTTTGTTCTACTTGAGCGGCCATATCCAAACTTCGTTTGAGAAATTGGTTTTGGTAAAGGCTGAATATAATATGTCCCTCAGCACTGCTGGGGTCGAAGCCATCGTAATTGCTTTTATAATCATTCTCTAAAAGGATGGAAGCATTTTCGCGTTTGGCTACCGATAAGTTGCCCGCAGTTTTGTGCAATCCCATAGCATAAGTCTCGGTTCCGTAGGCACTCGGACTGGTACTTGCATTTACATGGACAGATAAAAAGAAATCGGCATTATTTTTATTGGCAATTTCTGCACGCTCATGCAGCTCAACAAAGCTGTCGGATTGTCTTATATAAATTACCTTGATGTTTTTAAAACTGTCGCTAATTAATTTGCCTAACTTATTGCTGATGGAAAGCGTAATATCTTTTTCGTTGGCCCCGCCGTACATACAACCATGGTCGTAACCCCCGTGCCCCGCATCAATTACCAACACTTTTATTTCCGTTCCAGGCTTGCGAGCAGGCACTTTAAAAGCAGCCCAAGCAAATCCAATAAAAAGAATGAGGGCAGCATGGGCAAGGTATTTGTATTTTTGCAAAATCATTTTCTATTGTCCAAGTTCAATTTATATACCACTAATTTGCAAAAGGGATTAAAATCTATTTTTTTTACTTTCCGCAAAACTATGCCCAATAAAGGTTTTGGACATTTAGTGTTTTTCACCAAATATGTTTTGTTGTGCATTACTTGTATATTATTCTGTTCACTTGGCAGCATGGCTCAAAGCAAAAAAGACAGTATTGCGAAGAAAGACACCACTATTCGCATCAATATAGAGACTAAGACGGATACGTTGATTGGCACTGACACGCTCAATAATACTGATACTTTAGGCTTGCCTCAAAGCAAAGACGCAGTTAAATCTGAAGTAAATTATAGCTTCGACGATTCCAGTTACTTTGATGCAGAGCATAAAGAATTTCATCTGTGGGGCAAGGCACATGTGGATTATGAAAAAGTAAAATTGGATGCAGGTTATATACGAATAAATTTCGGGACAAATACCGTTACAGCGGAACCGAGTAAAGATAGTTTGGGGAATTCCTATAATAGACCGGTTTTTAACGATGGTGACCGAGACTATGTTTGCGATAAAATGAGTTATAATATGGTAACCAAAAAGGGGAAAATTTATGGATTGGTTACCTCCGAAGGTGATGGATTGATACATGGCGACCAAGTAAAAAAAGATTCGGCCGATAATTTATATGTAAAAAATGCTCGTTACTCAACTTGTACCGATACTTTGCATCCACACTTTTATATTATGGCCAAAGAGTTGATGATAATTCCCGGCAAGCAAATAGTAAGTGGTCCCGCACAATTGGTAGTGGCCGATGTGCCTACACCTGTTGTATTGCCATTTGGTTTTTTCCCAATAAAGAAAGGACAAAGACGTGGAATTTTGCCACCCAGTTTTGCCAACAGTAGG
The DNA here is from genome assembly GCA_034439655.1 of Bacteroidota bacterium. Lineage (NCBI taxonomy): Bacteria > Pseudomonadati > Bacteroidota > Bacteroidota bacterium. The sequence goes on from JAWXAU010000160.1 coordinate 12,972, forward strand.
GCACAAGGTTATTATATAAAAGGTTTAGGTTATTATATACCTATTAACGACTATGTAGATTTGGCTGTGCGGGGAGATATATACTTTAATGGAAGTTGGCAAGGTACTTTGGCTCAGCAGTACAAACGCAACTATCGGTATGCTGGAGGTTATACTTTAGCTTATGGAAACTTGGTTTTTGGTGATAAAAAAGCTGATGATTATAGTCGTATTCGCAATTTTAATTTTACGTGGCGTCATACGATTGATCCTAAAAGAATTCCAGGATATACATTTAATTTGGATATTAATTTATCTTCATCAAACTATTATCAAACTTCTACTGCATTTAATTATACCGATATCACCAAAAATATAATTCGCTCGTCGGTTAACTTAACAAAAAACGACCGAAAGAATAGATATAGTTTGACCACGGCATTAAATCATGACCAAAATTTGCAAACCCATGATATCAATTTTACGCTACCCGAAATAAATTTTACCTATAATAGTTTTGCTCCATTTGTAAAGAAAAACAGGGTGGGTCTTCCCAAGTTTTATGAGAATATCCGTATTGGTTATACGCTGAATTTTAAAAACCAAATAAGTACCAAAGATACCATACTTATTCAGAATCCAGATACCATTCCGTACTTGCTCAAAAATGGGATGGTACACAGAATCCCGCTCAATTTGCCCACCTTTAAAATATTGAAATATTTGAATATAGCACCCACTGCCGATTATCAAGAATTTTGGTATTTTAAAACAGTGAACAAAACTTGGAATACGGCCAAGCAAAAATTGGATACTTTTTATAACAATGGTTTCGAACGCGGATATACTTATGGCGGGCAAGTATCAATTAATACTGCTATATATGGTATTATGAATGTGAACCGTTTTGGGTTGGTGGGCTTGAGCCATGTAATACGTCCATCCGTCACCTTTGGATATAGGCCCGATTTTTCGGCTACCAAATTTGGGTTTTATAAATATAATAGGCCCGATTCTATTGGACTGTATCCGCAAAAGTATTCTATATTCGAACAAGGTATATATGGTGGCCCAGGGGCAGGAGAACAAGGATTTATGAATGTAAATATTTCAAATAATATAGAAGCAAAGTATAAACATAAAACTGATACAGGAATTGAAGTTAAGAAAACAACATTGATAGAAAATCTCACCATCGATGGTTCTTATAATTTTCTGGCAGATTCCTTCAAAATGTCAAACGTGAGTGTTAGCGGTTCTACCCGATTATTCAAGCGGTGGGCGGTTACTTTTGGTAGCTCCCTCGATCCGTATAAATATAGTATTACCCAACGTGTAAATGAGTATGATATAGATGTAAAAAAACTTAGGTTTGGGACAATCACCAATGCGAGGTTTGCTCTATCCGCGAGCATTACTGCCGATGATTTTAAGTCCAAACCCAAGAAATCTAAGAATGACTCCACCCTAAATAAAGATTCTGGTGCAGAGCAACAATATATAACTGCCAACCCCGATATTTTTGTAGATTATAATATACCTTGGAACTTGAACTTATCATATACATTTAATTATAATAATAATCCACTTGCAATAGGTGAGCAGCAAACAAAAATACAACCTACTTTAATGCTTAGCGGTGATATAAAACTCACCCCGAAATGGAAAGTAGGATTTAGCACCGGTTATGATTTTAGTTTGAAACAAATTACATTTACCAATATCAATATATACCGCGACCTCCATTGCTGGGATATGGGCTTCGATTGGGTTCCTACAGGAGTTTATAGACGCTATATGTTCACCATCAAAGCAAAGTCGGCATTGCTGCAAGATTTGAAATTGAATAAGAGGAGAGAGTGGTTTGATAGGTAGGAGAAAGGAGTAAGGAATAAGGAATAAGGGCTCCGCCGCGGCGGACGGCGTCAGCTCCTTACTCCTTATCCCTAGTTCCTTTAACATCAACTAAATATTTCACTATAATACTCACCGACGCATCGGGAATCGGAGCACCGAAATTCTTCACCATTTTATCTACTATTTTCTTCCAAGTTTTCTCAGGAAAGTTAGGTTGCATTTCTATATATTTTGAAGAGTGACAAGTGAGACAATATCTTTGAAATGCTTTCATGCCCACAGCTTGCGGTATATATGGCTCAATGGCCGATAATTCTTTGGCGGGTTCTTCTATTTTTGGGTTTTCTATCATAGGTTTTTTGCCCTCGCCGCACGATGAACTATATATACTAAATATACTTACAAATAAAATTATGTATTGATGTTTTAGCCACTCTATTCGCCGCGGCGAATCCCTGAGAGGAGACTTACTAGTACTATATTTTTTAAATTGTGTTAATGACATTTACTCCACTGTAATAGTTAAAGTTTCTATTTCGTTTCGCATATAACCACTGCGGTTCCACTGATGTGCTGGTTGTGTTTCTCCTAGGCTGTTCGTGGCTTTCACACGTATTATATATTTGCCGGCTGCATTTGGTTTCCAATTATATTTCCATCTTCGCCATGCATATTTTCCCAGCTCTGTATTTAGATTTGTGGCATGCCAAGTTTTGCCATTGTCCATAGATATTTCTACCTTGCTAATTCCATCACCCCCATCAAAAGCCAATCCTTCCAATTCGCAATTTTCATTTGCTTTTATTATAGTGTTTGGTTCTGGATTTACAAATATAGAACGCACATCCATTTTGCTAATCGGTACCAAATCTTTGGCAAGGTTATCATGTTTTTCGTCTCCATTTTTTACACCTTTGGGCACAAGATAAGCCTTCTGCATCCAATATCCTTTAAACGTATCATTATATACTTTTATTTCATTTAGCATGCCTACCCAGTAAGTTGCATACCATCCGGGAACCACTAGTTTCAGCGGATAACCATTTAATAAAGGCAAAGGTTTATCATTCATTTCATAAGCCACCATCACCTCGCCATCTATGGCATGGTCAAATTTTAATGACTTCACAAAATCAGGAACAGATTCTAAGGGTGGTTCATCCAGTCCATTAAATGATACTTCAATCGCACCATTTTTTACACCTGCCATATATAATATATCTTTTAGTTTCACACCCGTCCATTTTGCATTTCCCATCGCACCATTTTTCCATTGTCCGCCTGGCACTTGTGGGTCGAAATGGCTACGGGCATTGCCAGCACAGGCCGCAAGAGCTATAATAGTATAAGTTTTAAATTTTGTTTTTAAATCGTGCAGGGATAATGATATACTATGATTCACATGTCCCCCAACTTTTAATCTGAACTCATTTGTATCCACACGCGATGGCATATTTGCTAAATGCCAACGTACAAAGAATACATTATTGGGTGTATAATCGTATTTAAAATACCACAAAGGAGTTTCCAAATTTGCTGGCCTGTCCGTCAACAGTATCATATCATCTTTGCCAGGTGCTTTCACCATGATGTCCTTCTGCTCAGTCTTTGTTTCAGTTTCTTCCTTTGTAGCATTACTATTGCAAGCTATCATACATAGCAGAAATATTATATAATGTATAGAGAGAATTTTCATCGGAAACTTGATGCAATTAAAGTAATGTGTATTGTATATGCAAGTATTTTTTTATTTTGGGCGTGCCGCCGAAGCGGCGTCGGGCTTTACGCTACAAGTTCTCGTGCCGCAAAACCTGCACTGCGGTCTGTCGGCGGCAGGTTCGCTGCTATCCCTCACTCGGCTTTGTATATAACCGTCATGCCGAGTGCTCCGATTACTTGCAAACAAAGAAATAATTCCCTAATATTGTTCACTCAATTATATATACACTCATGAAATCAATAAAATATCTACTGTTAATAACCACCGCATCACTATTGTTTTTTGTAAGCTGCAAAAATGATAAACCAAAGGAAATCCCAGAAAAAGAAGTAGTGGTGGTGAAATCAAACTTGCTAGAAGAGAACGTTTCCTATATTGCTGACACTACTGCACTCAATGGGTTTGTAGTATATGATGAAACTATTAAAACCAAAATGCCAGTAGTATTGGTGGTGCATGAGTGGTGGGGCTTGAACGATTATGCCAAAAGCAGGGCAAGGCAATTGGCCCAATTAGGTTATTTAGCCATTGCTGTCGATTTATATGGAAACAATCAAACAGCCGATAATCCAGAAGGTGCTTCACTTTTATCGGGACCGATATATGATAATCCCAAAATGGCCAAGAAACGGTTTGATGCCGCCATTGCCAAGATTAAAACATATAGTGTTGCCGACACCACGCAGATGGCGGCAATAGGTTATTGTTTTGGAGGTGCCATGGTATTAAATTTTGCACGTTTGGGAGAAAAGGAATTAAAAGGTATTGTTAGCTTTCATGGCAATCTGAAAGGAGTTCCCATTAGTAAAAATATACTTCATAATAAAATACTCGTTTGCAATGGCGAAGCAGATAAATTTGTGAGTCCCGAAGAAATTTCTACTTTCAAAAGACAAATGGATTCGATAAAAGCAAATTATACTTTCAAATCATATCCCAATGCTACACATGCCTTTAGCAATCCTGCATCAAGTAGTGTGGGCAAGCAATTTAATATACCCATCGAATACAATGCACAAGCCGATTCAAATTCGTGGAATGATATGAAAGCGTTTTTCGGAACGATATTTAAAAAATAGCCGTCAGCTAAAGCAGACGGAAATAAGCTGAAGCAGACGGAAATTCAACAAAACCAATTGAAATATAAAAGCAAGTTAGAATAAATGAATGAAAAACGCAATTATCATTATCATACTTCTTATTTCCCAAGCTTCCTTTGCACAAAAAAATGTACAACTCTCCCATTCGTTTCAATTTGTTACAGCTACCGATAGTGTTACTATAGCACGGGCTGCCCTAAAGAAAATTCCGTTACAAAAATTGCCCGATTTGCGGCTTACCAATCACCAGTTCGTATTTAACTGAAATCTTTATAACCTTGTTGAAAACTTGGCTACAAGAGGGCATAAGGCAGGTGTAATTTTGTGGTGTATTATAGTATGGATTATTTAAAAGACTTAAACCCCGAACAGCTTGCCGCAGTTGAGTGTACCGAAGGTGCAGTGATGATAGTGGCAGGTGCGGGTTCTGGCAAAACACGGGTGCTCACTTATCGTATTGCCAATATTATGCAAAAGGGCGTTGACCCGTTCAATATTTTGTCCCTCACGTTTACCAATAAAGCAGCACGTGAAATGCGTGAACGTATAGAGGGTGTGGTAGGCCCCGAGGCACGTAATCTTTGGATGGGAACTTTTCACTCTGTATTTGCCAAACTGTTACGTTATGAAGCACATCGTTTGGGTTACCCCAGCAACTTCACGATTTATGATACCGATGATAGCAAAAGCCTCATCAAATCTATATTGAAAGAAATGCAATTGGATGATAAAGTATATAAACCTTCCATGGTTTTGTCACGTATTTCTTCAGCCAAAAATAATTTAATATCGCCCGATGGCTATGCAGCAGATGCAGAAATAAAAGACAATGATGTGAGTGCCCAACGACCATTGATGGGTGAAATATATATGCGTTACCAAAGTCGCTGTTTTAAAAGTGGGGCTATGGATTTTGATGATTTATTATTCAATACGAACAAAATTCTAAAACAATTTCCGGATGCATTATCTAAGTATCAGCACAAATTTAAATATATATTGGTGGATGAGTACCAGGACACAAATTATTCGCAATATGTTATAGTAAGACGGCTTGCTGCCATGCATGAAAATATATGTGTGGTGGGCGATGATGCCCAGAGTATCTATGCTTTCCGTGGTGCTACTATCGAAAATATATTAAACTTTAAAAAGGATTATAAGGAGGCAAAAATATTTAAACTGGAGCAAAATTATCGCAGTACACAAACCATTGTACAAGCATCGGGCGGTGTGATAAAAAATAATAAAGACCAACTTAAAAAAGAAGTTTGGACAGATAATGCAATGGGCGATAAGATTAAAATTATTCGTGCCATTAGCGATAATGAAGAAGCCAAACTTGTGGCAGAGGGTGTGTTTGAGCACAAAATGCAAAACCGTTCTTATAATAAAGATTTCGCAGTATTATATAGAACCAATTCGCAAAGTCGTGCACTAGAGGAAGCTTTCAGAAGAGCGAATATTGGCTATAAGATTGTAGGCGGTATGAGTTTCTACCAACGCAAGGAAATAAAAGATTTACTAGCATATTATAGACTTACCGTAAACCCCAATGATGAAGAGGCATTGAAGCGAATTATTAATTATCCAGCTCGCGGCATTGGCGATACCACACTCACGCATATTATAACAATTGCCGATGCAAAAAATATATCTTTATGGGAAGTATTACAAAGTGCAGAACAACATGCCGACCTGAAAAGTGCTTATAAAAAACTCACCGATTTTAGATCCTTAATACAAAGTTTTATTATCGAAAATAGAAAAAATAATGCGTATGATACTGCCATGTATGTTGCCAAGCATAGTGGTATACTCAAACATTTGTATGATGATAAGACTGTGGAGGGAATGGCACGCCACGAAAATATAGAGGAATTATTAAGTGGCATTAAAGAATTTGTGGAAGAAGATGAAGTATCATTATATGATAATGAACCCATGCCTCGCACCTTGGAATTTTACTTGCAAAATATTGCATTGCTTACCGATAATCAAAGTGATAGCACCGATACGGACGTGGTGCAAATGATGACCATACATTCATCCAAGGGGTTGGAGTTCGATAATTTATTTGTAGTAGGTTTAGAAGAGAATTTATTTCCTTCGCAAATGAGTTTGGGCAGTCGTGCAGAATTGGAAGAGGAACGCAGATTGTTTTATGTAGCCATTACGCGTGCCCGCAAAAAATTAACCTTAAGTTTTGCGACCACACGTTTTCGTTTTGGTAGTTTGCTCAATTGCGAACCTAGTCGTTTTTTAAATGAAATAGACCCGTCACTTGTGGAAATGGCAATAACGATGCAGCCTAATTTTAAAACAGGTTTTGGAGGCTTCGATGATTTTGAAAATAAGGGAGCTTTCTTTGGACAAAAATCGCAGCCCAAACAATTTTCTCAAAAAGAAGTGGGTGCATTCAAAGGTAAACCGCCCGTTAATAATCCTATTGGAAAAATAATTCCGAAACATCCCACACCTCCCGCTATAAAAGATTTTATTCCAGAAGATACTTCCAAACTAGAAGCGGGTATGACTGTGCAACATATGCGTTTTGGAACAGGAAAGGTAATAGAACTTGATGGCAAAGGTGATGAAAGAAAAGCTACGATTGAGTTTGATCAATTCGGGTCGAAGAAGATTATATTGAAATTCGCAAAATTAAGAATTTTGTAGGAATAAGGGGGTAAGGAATAAGGAGTAAGGCCATGCGGCTGATTTTTCGAACATCAATTATAAAAGTCTACTATTGAAATTTCGCGTCAGTCACTTATCCCTTCTTACCATGCAAATTTGTTCTTTAAATCCAAAATCCTGTAGGTTTTATACCAATTCTTAACCTAAAATAGTTCTCCGCCTGTGGCGGATTTGGTTTGTAGAATGGTAATGCCGAACTACATCCCGAAAGCATTCGGGATTAGTCC